>JAOTVO010000041.1 GCA_029863355.1 Candidatus Krumholzibacteriia bacterium | reverse complement strand
TTCAATAGCAGGGAGGTCATGCAATGGGCGAAGAGAAGCGCGTGATCAAGGGTAAGATGGAGGTGGCCGGTCTGGTGGGACCGGTCTGGTTCATGGGTTGGCTCTTTACGGTCGGGTTCTGTCACCTCGCGTTTGGAAAGGCGCTCTGGGCGCTGGTGATCTGGCCGTACTACCTGGGCGCAGCCTTGCACGGATAGTCACTTGACGTCGCTTGTCAATGGAAGCAGATAAGGGAATGGGATTATGCATGTTACGAGCCCGATCCGAGTCGCGATTCTAGCCCCGTTGGTGGTGACGGTCGCGCTGGCAGTCTCGCCGGCGACGGCGGTAGCGGTAGAGGAGGGGAAGCCCGACTCGTCGCTATCCGTAGCTTGCTGGCTCGCGCTGGGACCGATCCGCGCGCCGCTGCCTGCTTTCGACGGCGAATCGAAGGAGCCGACGAAGGCGGCGGATCTCCTCGCCTTCGCGCATCTGCCGCTCCGTGACCTCTGGCCTGCGGCGCGCTCGAGCGTGCGCCTGATCGGCGGCGGGAAGGTGGTGTGGACCGAGAAGGACGCGGACACGGCGGGCGTGGCCGTCGCGATGGATGCGGCGGCGGCCGAGGTGGCCTACCTGGCCGCCTACGTGGACGCCCCGCGCTGGATGAAGGTCGTCGTCGAGGCGCACGGCACGCATCCGTTCGAGGTGTTCGTGGGCGGGCGGTCGGTCGCAAAATCGGAGGCGGGCACGCGCGGGGGCGCCCCCGCCAAAGGCACGGCCAAACTCGAATCGGGCAAGCACCTGCTGCTGGTGAAGACGGCGCATCTGCCAGGCGACACCGTGGGCGAGTGGCGCGTGAGCGTCACGCTGGCGCCCGCCGCGGAGAGCGCGGCAGTCGCCGCGGTCACGCTCGATCCGACGCGACGGCTGCGCATCGGAGAGGTGATCGAAGGGCCGATGATCGACGACGTGGCCATCGCACCCGACGGCGAACGCTTCCTGGTGACGCTCTCGCGCCGCGTTCCGCCCGAGGGCGAGCGCCGGCGATGGCTCGAGATCCGCCGCTTTTCCGACGGCGCCCTCGAGCGCACGCTCGCCGACGTCGAGGGCGAGTCGTGGCGATGGGCGCCGACGGGGCGGCGGCTCTCGTACATGGTTTCGCGAGACGGCAAGGGCACGGTGCGCATCCTCGACCTCGCCACCGGCGGCGTGGAGACGATCGTGGAGGACGTGGAGCACATGACGGGGTATTCGTGGAGCCCGGACGGGAACACCATCGTGTACTCCGTGAACGTCGAACCCAAGAAGGACGAGACCGGAGTCAAGCGGCTCGAGAGCGTGCGCGATCGCCGCGGGGGCGAACGCGACCGCAGCGAGCTCTACCTTGCCTCCGTACCCGCCGGTGTGTCGAGGCGCCTGACGGCGGGGAACGAGAGCGCTTCCCTCCACGACATCCACCCCACGGGGCGCACGCTGCTCGTCGGGCGTACGCGCGAGGACCTGACGCGACGACCCTATTCGCGCACCGAGCTGGTGACGATCAACCTCGACGACCAGTCGGTGGACGTGCTGTGCGAAGGACCCTGGATCGGCCGCGCCATGTGGTCGCCCGACGGCAGGCGCGTGCTGGTCACTGGGGGCCCCAGCGCCTTCGGTGATGCGGGCAAGAACGTGCCGGACGGGACCATCCCCAACGAGTACGACACGCAGGCCTACCTGCTGGACCCGCGAACGAAGCAGGCCGAGGCCATCACGCGCGACTTCGACCCCGCCATAGATCGCGTTTTCTGGCCCAAGCCCGGCAAGGAGATCGTCTTCGCCGTCGAGGAAGGGGAGTACGGGCGGCTCTACCGTTACGACGTGGGCAAGGGCGCCTTCGCGCCGGTCACGCTCGGCTTCGACATGGTGCTGGACGCCGACGTGGCGCGCGACCGGCCGGTGGCGGTGGTGTCGGGGTCGAGTGCGACCGACCGCTGGCGCCTCTACACCGTGGACCTGCGCTCGGGCCGCGTGCGCATGGTGCTCGACCCCATGGCCGAACGTTTCGCGTGGATCGAGATGGGCGACGTCGAGCCGTGGAGCTTCACGGCGTCAAGCGGACGCACCATCGTCGGACGCGTGTACTATCCGCCCGGCTTCGACGCGGGCAAGAAGTGGCCGTGCATTGTCTACTACTACGGCGGCACCTCGCCGGTGGGCCGAGACTTCGGGGGTCGCTATCCCAAGAACCTCTGGGCGGCCCACGGCTACGTCGTGTACGTGCCCCAGCCCAGTGGTGCTACGGGCTTCGGCCAGGCCCAATCCGCCCGCCACGTGAACGACTGGGGAAAGACGACGGCGGATGAGGTGATCGAGGGCGCGCGCCAGTTCGTCGAGGCCCACCCGTTCGTCGATCCCGCGCGCGTGGGCTGCATCGGCGCCTCCTACGGCGGCTTCCTCACGCAGCTCGTCGTCACGCGCACCGACTTCTTCGCGGCCGCCGTCTCCCACGCGGGCATCAGCTCTATCTCGAGCTACTGGGGCGAGGGCTACTGGGGGTACCTCTACAACGCGGTCTCCGCCGCGGAGAGCTTCCCGTGGAACCGGCCCGATCTGTACGTCGATCGCAGCCCGCTCTTCGCGGCGGACAAGGTGACCACGCCGCTGTTGCTCCTGCATGGGTCGAGCGACCACAACGTGCCGCCGGGCGAGAGCGAGCAGATGTACACCGCACTCAAGCTCCTGGGCAAAGAGGTCGAGTACATCCGCGTGGAGGAACAGGACCACTGGGTGCTGGACTACAAGAAGCGCATCGTGTGGTCGGACGCCATCCTCGCGTGGTTCGACAAGTGGCTCAAAGCCGAAGGCGAATGGTGGGATGGCATGTACCCACCGCTGGCCAAAGCCGACGAAGAATCGCGCGCGACGGACAGGTAGCCCGTCGCGCGCGAGAGCCCGCCGGCTCAGGCCTTGGGGACCTCCGGCGGCTCGCCGGACTCGGAGCGGCGGTGGTGGAGGACGCGGTCGTAGGTCCCGCCGGAGACCACGTCGCGAATGGCCGGCGTGCCCAGGAAGTTGCTCGGGAAGCCGAGGTCGATCCGGCTCGCCGTCTCCAGGCGCTCCATCTGCGCGTCGGACAGCGTGACGCTCAGCGCGCCGAGGTTGTCGCGAAGCTGCTCGAGGTTGCGCGCGCCCAGAAGCGGAACAATCACGCCCGGCTGCCGGCGCACCCACGCGATGGCCACCTGCGACGGCGTCACGCCGACCTCGTCGGCGACGCGCATGACCTCCGCGGCGATGCGGAGGTTGCGCTCGACCTTGGCGGCCCCCGCCTTGGCCCGGCCCTCCTCGGGCGCCTTCTCGCGGTTGTACTTGCCCGAGAGCACGCCGGCGGCGAGCACGCTCCACGGTGTGACCGCCAGGTCGAAGGCGCGCGCCATGGGCAGCAGCTCCGACTCGGCGGTGCGGTCGACCAGGTTGTAGCGGATCTGCAGCCCCACGAAACGCGACCACCCGCGCAGCTCGGCCAGCGTGTTGGCCTGGGCGACGATCCACGCCGGCGTGTCGGACACGCCCACGTGCAGCACCTTTCCGGCGCGCACCAGGTCGTCGAGCGCGCGCATGACCTCGTCGACGGGCGTGGTGAAGTCCCAGGCGTGCACCCAGTACAGGTCGATGTAATCGGTGCCCAGACGCCGCAGGCTGGCCTCGCACGCCTGCACCATGTTCTTGCGGTGGTTGCCGCTCATGTTGGGATCGTCGCGGCGCATCCACAGGGTGTACTTGGTGGCCACCACCCAGTGCTCGCGGTCGTTCGCGATGAACTCCCCGACATGGCGTTCGCTGGTGCCCTCCGTGTAGCGGTTGGCCGTGTCGATGAAGTTGCCGCCCGCCTCGGCGAAGGCGTCGAACATGCGCCTGCTCTCCTCCTTGGATGCGCCCCAGCCCCACTCTTCGCCGAAGGTCATGGTGCCGAGCGCGAGCTCCGATACGCGGAGCCCGCTGCGGCCGAGAAGCCGGTATTGCATGGAGGATCCTTTCCGTTGGGATGCGCCGGGGCCGCCGTGACCCTGCATAGAAGGTATCGCGCGGGCGACGCCTGTCAAGGATGCCGATCCCTCCTCCCGCGCCGACGGGCGTTGACCGCGCGGATCGACGGCGCTACATTGGTATGCGCCATGATCGATCGGCATCGCATCGCCCGACGCGCCCTGGGCGCGCTCGTGCTCGCCGCGGCCACGTCCGGGGCCCCGGCCGGCCCGCGGTCCGCGGAGACCACGCTCGAGGACGCGCTCGCACGGGCAGACTCCGTGGTCGGCGCCGCCTACGCCGCCATGGGACCCGCGGAAGCGCGCGGGGCGATCGCCAGCGTCACGGCGCGCGCCCGCGCGCACGGCCCCAGCGGAACCTACGAGATGGTGGTGCGCGCGGCGGCCGGGGGGCGTGTGCACATGGAGCAGCGCCCGGAACAGGGGAACGCGTTCATCGGCGTGCTCAACGGACCGCACGCGTGGACCAGAGGAACGCACGGGCTCGAGCGCCTCGAGCGCGACGTCGCCGCCATGGTGCGCTCGCACGCGTTCCAGTGGACCGCGCTCCACGTGAGAGATTTCTTCTCCGAGCTGTCGCTGGAAGGCGAGGCGTCCTTCGCCGGCCGGCGCTGCTACCGGCTGCGCGGTCTGGACGACCTGGAGATGCCGTGCGCGATCTACTTCGACACCGAAACGCACCTGCTCGCCGGCTTCGAGATCGCCGACGCCATCGAAGAGGGAACGGTAGTGGTGCGGTTTGCGCAATGGCGTCGCGTGGGCGGCGTGCTCCTGCCGTCCGAGGTCCTCGCCACCGACGCCGACGGCGATTTCGTCCTCGACTTCCACGCGATCACGCTCAACGACGTCGACGACGCCCTCTTCGAAGTGCCCGAGGCGCTCCGGCGCTGAGGCGCGGGGAGGGCCTGCGGACTCACTCCACCTCGCCGTGCAGGAACCAGCAAACGCGGGGACGGTCGTAGTACATCCACAGGGAACGACCGTTGGCCGTGCGCACGTAGTAGTACTCGCGCTGCACCTCCCGCTGCCACCAGCCGCCCGCGACGATGTAGGGCCCCAAGGTCTCGCGCACCGAGCCGTCGTCGAGGTGCGCGGCGAGGTCACGGTTGGCGTCTCGCCTGCGCGACGGCGAGAAGCGCACCGGTCGCGCATAGATGCGGCGTACCAGGGGAGGGAGGCGCACCTCGCGCGGGCGCGGCGTCTCGATGCGCGCGACGGGCTCCCACTCGAAGCGCGCTTCGGGCAAGTGGCCGTCGCGAAGCCGTGCCCGCACCACTGCGCCATCGCCCAACTCGGCGCGCAGGCGCGCGAAGGCGCGCGCGGCGGCCTCGAGATCGCGAGGCGTCCGCTCCGCGAAGAGCTCTCCCTGCGCGTGCACGGCCGGCATCCCCTCGAGCGAGAGGTCGATGTCCGTCACACCACGCGCAGCGGCGTGCGCCGAGAGCACCGAGTCCAGCCGCAGGCGGATCAGGTCGACGATCTGCTCGACGTCGAGCGTCGGCCGCGCGGGACGCAGGCATTCGGCGGCGGGCTCGGCGCCGTCGAACGACAGCCGGAGGGCGAGTGCGGCCAGCACCTCGCCGCGCTCGGCGAGACGCGCCGAGAGCGCACGCACGTGCATCTCGACCACCGCCATGAGGCGTTCCAGGTTGCCCTCCGGGTCGTCCAGGTGCGCGCTCGCTGCCACCGGCTCCGGCGGCGGCTGGGCGCAGAGCGGCGCGAAGAGCGCCCCCCTGGCGAGCAGGTGGAAGCGGTGGACGTCCGCGCCGAAGCGCTTCTTCACGCTGTTGGCCGGGAGGTCGAGAAAGCCGCCCACCGTGTGGATGCCGAGCCGGGCGAGCGTCTCGCGCATGTCCGCCTCCAAGCCCAGGCGGTCCAGGCGGACGGTCGCGGTGCGCGCGCGCTCCTCCTCGGCGGTCTCGAACACCGCCGGGTCGGACGCCGTCTTCGCGTTGGCGTACACGCCGAAACGCGTGAAGCCAACCGCGACCGAAGCGCGGAACCCCGCCGCGACGAGGTCGCTGCGGATGGCCGATGCCCACTGGCGGAGCGAAGGGTAGAGGAGCGAGAGCCCCGAGGCGTCCAGCCAGAACACGCCCGGCTCCTCGGGAGAGGGCTCCACGCCCGCCGAATAGAAGCGCAGCGTTCGCCCGAGCGACTCGACTCCCTCGCCGATCTCGCTCGCCGGCACTTCAGCGCCGCGAAGTTGCGAGGAGAGCGAGAGCCCCGAGGCGTAGCGCATGCCCGGGAGGATACGCACGCGCCGGGCCGCCTCGTTCACCCAGAGGGTCACGCCCTGCGCCTTGTCGCGGTCGAGAACCGCCACCGGCAGCGTCGCCCATTCCGGGTGGCGGCGCAGGAGGATCTGCAACGGAAACTCGGGAACGTTCACGCACGCGATGCGATCCACAGTCCCACCTCGGTCGTCGGTCCGGGAACACTGGCCGACCTGCGGGGTTCAACGGGCAACGAGCAGGCGCGAGGAGGTTGACATGCTCTGGAAAACGCTGGCGACGGCGGTTCTGTTCGCGTGCACGAGTCACACGGTGAGCGCGCAGGACGAGTCGCCTTATGCGGGTCAGCAAACACGCCAAATCAAAACGTTCTCGACGGCCGAGGTGCAGGGCTACCTCGAGGGCCGCGGCATGGGTTTCGCGAAGGCGGCCGAGCTCAACCACTATCCCGGCCCCAAGCACGTGCTCGAATTAGCGGAGCTGCTGCCCCTTACCGAGGAGCAGGTTCGCCAGACGGAGTCGATCTTCGAAAACATGCGGGCGGAGGCGATCAGCCTCGGGGAGCGTCTGCTGGCGGCGGAGACCGAACTCGACGCGCGTTTCGCCTCGGGAACGATCGGCGAAGACGAGCTGGACTCCCTCGTCGCCGCCATCGCCGCCATCCGGGGCCAGCTTCGCGCCGCGCACCTGCGTGCCCACCTGCGCCAGAAACGCATCCTCACTCCGGAACAGGTTCGCCGCTACGACGCGCTCCGTGGCTACGAGACCCACTAGGGGCGGGGTCGCCTCACCGTTTGGCCGGCAGCGAGCGCACGAAGCTCACGCCGCGCGCGATCCACTGCTCCAGTGCCGTCTCGGTGTCGAACCCCGCCGGCGCAACGTACACGAAGCCGCGCAGCGAGCGTCCCGTAAAGTCCATCGGCCGCGCGTGGGGCTCGCGAACCATTTCGTCATAGTGCTCGGGACCGACGCGCACGACGAGGTCCTGCTCGATCACGCCGCAGCACATGTTGCCGTCGAGCATGAACGAAACGCCACCGAACATCTTCCGCTCCACCAATCCCGTCGCGTGGCCCAGGACGTCGCGCACGCGCTGGACCGTGCCCTCGTCGAATCCCATGATCGGCCTCCTTATCGGTCCTTCCACTTCCACCACTGGGTGAGGTCCGGGTCCGGGTTGGGCGTGCTGGTGCAGTAGACCGCGCAGCGGAACACGTAGAGCACGCACCGGTCGATGCGCTCGCCGCGCAGGTCGCACAGCCGCTGGTACATTGCTTCGGGATCCTCGCCGGCCAGGTCCTCGGCGCCACGGTAGCCCAGCGCACGCAAGTCGTCCGCGATGCTGCGTCCGACGCCGGGGATCGTTTCCAATGCGTCGCTTTTCAACTCAGTCCCTCCGGGCCGCGGCAGAGCGCGGCGTGGTGCCAACCGGGGCCGCGCCGCTTGTCCTTGATGACGTGGATCTCCCACGCGAAACGGTCGAAGTCGGTGCGCGCCACGGAGGCCTCGCCGCGGATGGAGACGAGGGAGCCGATCGACGGCGCATCCGTGCCCTTGCGGGTGAGGCAGAGCAGCGCGGTGCGGTGGCGCTTGGCCAGACCGCCCAGGCGGCTCTGCACCGCAACGCGCATCGCGTACTGGTGTCCCAGGTCGAGCACGACCACGGCGAATCCGCCGGAGCGCAGCAGGTGGTCGGCGGCGCGCAAGGCCGCGCGGGCGTCGCGCGCGCGCACCACCGGGAGTGCCGCCAGGTCCACGCCCCACGCGGCGGCGTCGGGTGGATAGAAGGTCGATTCTCCGCGCGCGATCCACGCGGCTGCCTCCCCGCGCAGCTGCGCCTCGCGCACCAGCGCCATCGCCGCCGTGAGTGTGGCACCCGCCGCCGGGCTGGAGAGCTCGGCGAAGCGGCCGGCGAGCGCCTCGAGCGCCCACGCTCGGGGGGCGGGAGTCCCGGCTGGGCCAAGCAGGATGCCCAGCCGGGACATCAGTTGGGGAAGTGGTGCGGAGGAGAGTTCTTGGGTTTCCATGATTAGTCCAGGTAGCGGCGGACCTCGATGACCTTGCCCAGGATGCGGCACTCGTCCGGGTCGGGAACGATCTGCTCGAACGCCGGGTTGTCCGGCACGAGCACGATCCTGCCGCGGCGAATGCGCAGGCGCTTGACGGTGGCCTCGTCGCCGACCAGGGCGACGACGATGTCGCCTTGGTCGGCGTGCGGCTGGGCCCTGACAATGACGATGTCGCCCGGGAGGATGCCCGCGCCCGTCATGCTCTCGCCCCGCACGCGCAGGGCGAAGAGCTGCTCGCTCTTCGCGCGCCGCGCGCTGCGGGACTGCACGGGGACCATGCCTTCGCGATCCTCGATGGCCGCCTGCAGATTGCCCGCCTGGATGTGGCCCAACAGCGGCGCGAAGACCGGGGGCGGGGCGAAGTCCACGCTCGATTCGGGAAGCGCGTATCCTCGCGCCCGCCCCGGCTGCTTGGCCAGGCGACCCTCGGCGACCAGCTGCTCGAGGTGCGCCTGCGCCGTCTGCACGGCGCTGAACCCGAAGGTCCCCTGCACCTCGCGAACCGTCGGCGGCTGCCCCGCGAGCAGCCGGTCGCGCATGAACTGATAGATCTTGTCCCGGGTCTCGCCCGGGGGCGTCTTCGGTGACATAAGTCTCCTTGCGCGGTCGTTACCGGCGCATCACCCGCCATCCACCGCGCAAACATAGTTTGCAGACAATTGTCTGTTTTGGCAAGGGGGAAAATATGGGGGCATGAAGGGCAAGGGACACAACAGGTTGCGGTGGACGGCCCCAGCGGCGCCCGCTACACTGGCCCGATGACCACGGAAGACCCCCGCCCGCGCGACGCGCACGGACTGCCCGAAAACGCCTTTCGCGAGCTCGCCCCCGGCGAGACCTACCGCCCCATCGTACCGGCCGAGGCGAGCGTGCCCGATATCACCGTGCGCTCGGTGCTGTTCGGGCTGGCCATGACGATCCTGTTCTCGCTGGCGGCGGCCTACGTGGCGCTCAAGCTGGGCCAGGGCATCGAATCCGCCATCCCCATCGCCATCCTCGCCATCGGCTTCTCCGCGCTCCTCGCGCGCAAGTCGACGCTCCTGGAGAACGTCACCATCGTCACTTTCGGCGCCACGGCGGGCATCATCGTGGGCGGCGCCGTGTTCGTCATGCCGGCCGTGTACATCCTCGGCCTGGAAGGGCAGTCGAGTTTCTTCCAGATCTTCATCGTGCCGCTCTTGGGCGCGATCCTCGGGATCCTGTTTCTCATTCCTTTCCGCCGCTACTTCGTGGCCGACATGCACGGCAAGCTCCCGTTCCCCGAAGCCACCGCGACCACGGAGATCCTCGTGGCGGGCGCACGGGGCGGGCAGCAGGCGCGCACGCTGCTCTACGCGATGGGCGTGGGCATCGCGCTCGACTTCATGGCGCTCAACCTGCGCCTGTGGCGCGACACCTTCTCCACCGCGGTGCTCGAGCCGCTGCACGGCCTCACCGAGAACCTCAAGGCCGTGTTCCTGCTCAACACGTCGGCGGCCGTGCTCGGCCTGGGCTACATCATCGGCGTGCGCTACGCGTCGGCGATCTGCGCCGGCTCGTTCCTCTCCTACTGGGTGCTCGTGCCCGTCTTCGGCAAGCTGGGAGATGCGACCACCGGCGCGGTGTTCGCCGGGCGACCGCCGCTGGCCGGATTGGGGTGGGAGGATCTCTTCTTCGAGCACGTGCGCTACGTCGGCATCGGCGGGATCTTCGGGGCCGGCGTGCTCTCCATTCTGAAGATGTCGCCGGTCATCGTGCAGGCGCTGAACAAGGTGGGAACCGAGATGAAACGCCTGCGCGGGCGCGGCGGGGAGAAAGCCCCGGCGCGCACCGAGCGCGACCTGACCATGGCGCAGGTGATCGGCGGTACGGTGATCCTCTCGGCGCTCCTGTTCATCTACTTCCGCTTCGCGGTGCTCGCCAGCCGTCCCGACGCCACCGGCCTGGCCCTGGCCGCGCTCGCCATCACGCTAGTCGTCGCGTTCCTCTTCGCGGCCGTATCGGCGTGGGCCGTCGCCACGATCAGTATTACGCCCGTCTCGGGCATGACGCTCACCACGCTCATCATCTCGGCCGTGCTTTTGAATCGCCTGGGCCTCACCGGCACCGAAGGCATGGTGGCGGTGCTGCTCATCGGGGGGGTGGTGTGCACGGCGCTGTCGATGACCGGCTCGCTGGTGACGCTGTTCAAGGTGGGCTACTGGATCGGTGCCACACCGCGCAAGATCCAGGTGACGCTGGCCGTCGGCTCCGTGCTCGCCGCCCTCACCGTGACGGCGGCCATCGTCCTCTTCGCGCACACGCACGGCTTCGTCGCCAGCGAACGGCACCCCCAGCCCATGGCCGCGCCGCAGGCCAACGCCATGGCCGCCGTCATCCAGTCGGTGATGGCCAGCGCCGAGGCGCCCTGGTTCCTCTTCGGGCTGGGCGGAATGATCGCCGTGCTGGTGGCACTCGTCGGCGTCTCGCCCCTGGCCTTCGCGCTGGGCATGTACCTGCCCATGGACCTCAACACGCCGATCCTGGCCGGGGCCGTCCTGGCCTGGTTCGTGCGCAGCGGGGCGGGAAGCGAAGTGCTCGCGCGCGCGCGCGCCAACCGCGGCACGCTCATCGCGTCGGGCCTGATCGCCGGCGGGGCGCTGGCCGGCGTTCTCGACGCGATCGTCATGGTCATCCGCGAGTCGATCGGCCGCCTCCCGGGCGAGGCCAACCATGCCTACCTCGACGGCGCCGGCAACTGGGTGGGGCTGGCCGTGTTCGGAGCACTAATGGCCGGCGTCTACCGGTTCGCGCGCCGGGCGCGCGCCGAGGAAGGCGCGGGGCCCGAGATCCAGATGTAGCAGGACCGCGAGGAGCACATGCCCAACCAGAAACGCCGCAAGGAAGTCCGCAACGTCGCCATCATCGCGCACGTCGACCACGGCAAGACCACCCTGGTCGACGCCCTGCTGCGGCAGACGGGCGCCCATACCTTCCGCGAGGGGGAGAGCGCAATCATGGACTCCAACCCGCTGGAGAAGGAGCGCGGCATCACCATCTTCTCCAAGAACGCGTCCTTCGTGTGGCGGGATACCTCGTTCAACATCGTCGACACGCCCGGGCACGCCGATTTCGGCAGCGAGGTCGAGCGCATCCTCAAGATGGTCGACGGCGTGCTGCTCCTGGTGGACGCCTTCGAGGGGCCGATGCCGCAGACCAAGTTCGTACTCAAGAAGTCGCTCGAGCTGCACCTCAAGCCCATCGTGGTGATCAACAAGATCGACCGGGCCAACACGCGGCCGCGCGAGGTGGCGAACATGACCTTCGACCTGTTCTGCGAGCTCAACGCCACCGACGAGCAGCTCGACTTTCCCATCGTGTACGCGTCGGGCCGCGACGGCTACGCGCGCCTGGAGCCGGACGACGCCGACACGGACATGGCCCCGCTCCTGGACACCATGCTGCGCCGCGTGCTCCCGCCCGTGGCCGACGTGGAGCGGCCGTTTCAGATGCTGGTGACCATGCTCGACTACGACAACTACCTCGGGCCCATCGCCGTGGGGCGCATCGTCCACGGCCGCATCGCCCCCGGCGAGCCCGTGGTCCTGGTCCGGCGCGACGGAAAGCACGAGCGCGGGCGCGTGACCAAGATTCTCAAGTACCGGGGCCTGTACCGCGTCGAGGTGGACGAAGCGCTGGCGGGGGACATCGTGTCCATCGCGGGGATGGAGAACGTCAAAGTGGGCTCGACGCTCGCCGCGCCGGAGAACCCCGAGATGCTGCCCATGGTGAAGATCGACGAGCCCACCATCTCCATGAACTTCGGTCACAACACGGGCCCGCTGGCCGGCCGCGACGGAGGCCGCTTCCTCACCTCGCGCCACGTCCGCGAGCGCCTCGAGCACGAGGCGATGATCAACGTGGGCATCCGCGTGGAGCCGACGGAGAGTGGGGAGCGCATGAAGGTGTCCGGCCGCGGCGAGCTGCATCTGTCCATCCTCATCGAGACCATGCGCCGCGAGGGCTACGAGGTCGAGGTATCGCGGCCCGAGGTGATCCTCAAAGAAGTAGAGGGCGAAACCCTGGAGCCCGTGGAGCAGGTGGTGATCGAGGTGGATCCCGAGTTCCAGGGGCCGGTGATGCAGGCGGTGGGCGAGCGCAGGGGCGAGATCGGGAGCATTACGATGAGCGCGGTGGGGACGGCGCGGCTGGAGTTCACCATCGCCTCGCGCGCGCTCATCGGTTTCCGCGGCGACTTCCTCATGATGACGCGCGGCACCGGCATCATGTACCAGAACTTCCACCAGTACCAGCGCTACAAGGGCGAGATGCCCCGGCGCCAGAGCGGCGTGCTCATCTCCATGAGCGGGGGCAAAGCGGTGGCTTACGCCCTGTGGGGGCTGCAGGAGCGCGGCGAGATCTTCGTGCTCCCGGGGCACGATCTCTACGAGGGCATGATCGTCGGCGTGAACAACAAGGGCAACGACCTCGTCGTCAACGCCGTGCGCGAGAAGAAGCTCACCAACATCCGCGCGTCCGGCGCCGACGACGCGATCCAGCTCACGCCGCCGCGCGAGATGACGCTCGAGTTCGCGCTGGAGTTCATCGCGGACGACGAGCTGGTGGAGGTCACACCCAAAAACATCCGCCTGCGCAAGCGCCACCTCGTGGAGGGCGCGCGCAGAGTCGCGGCCAAGAGAAAGTGACCGTGGACGTGCGCCTGCCACTACCGCACGGTTCTGGACCGAGCGCCGGAGGATGAAACCCAGAGAGGTGCTCTACCTGCTCGGCCTGCGCCCGCGGCCGCGCACCTACGGCCACGAGGTCGTGCACTTCGACCTGGCGCGGGAAGGCCGCGTGGCGTACGCGCGCTGGCTGCACCCCAAGGAGAAGCCGAAGCGCATCACGCAGGCGTCGGTGGACTGGCTGCGCGGCTTTCTATCCAGCGGCGATGTGGCCATCGACATCGGCGCGCACACGGGCGACTCCACCATTCCCATGGCACTCGCCGTCGGCC
>JAOTVO010000332.1 GCA_029863355.1 Candidatus Krumholzibacteriia bacterium | reverse complement strand
AGGCTGCCGGCGGGGGCCTCCTCGTCCGGGGCACCGCCGGCACCGGAGCGCTCGAAGAGGGGCAGCGTCTCGGCGGGCGCCGCCTTCTTGCGCGTGCGCGGCGCCCCGGCGGGCGTGGCGGAGCGCCGCTTCCTTCCCGAACGCGCCTTGTTCGACCCCGATCGCTTGCCCACTCGTCGGTCTCCTTCGAAACGGGTTCTTGGCTTGAGAACGCCCTTTTCCGCCCCCTCCCCGATTCCGCCGGATGGTAGACGCTGCCCGAGCACGGCGACAAGGAAAAATGTGCCGCCTTGTGCGCGCTCCGGGGACAACGCGGGGAAGCACGCGGAGCGTCGGGGAAGGGTGGGGAACGGCGCGGCGTCGGGCAAGGGCCCCGGGCGCCCCGTGCAGGTTGCAGGGCCGGGCGGGGCGGCACCGGAGGGGCGGCCAGGCGGACGATTGCCGAGAACGTTTCATGATGGCCTCTTTTTGCGGCCCCGGCAATGACTTCCGACTTGGCACGTCGCTTGCTGTCCGCCCCATCGGGAGGATTGCAAGCGATGAAACGCACAGGACGCATAAGGGCAAACGCGGGCTTCACGCTCACCGAGACGATGATCATCGTCGTCATCATCGGTGTGATCGCGGGGCTCACGATTCCGAGTTTCATGAATTATTTACAGCGGCAGAAGGTCGAGGGCGCGCGCAACTCACTCATGGCGGACATCGCCTACGCGCGCTCGCTCGCCATCGCGCGGCGCACGACCCTCCGCATGGTGTTCACCGATGACGCGTACACGATTATTGAGCCCGGTCCGGACACCGTGATGCGGACCAAGGCGGCGCCGGCGGGCGTCATCTTCGCCGCCGACGTCAACCCGAACTTCTACGCGCACGGCCTGGCCGACGCGGCCAACATCGCGCTGACGGGCGCGCGCTCGAGCTCGGCCATCACTTTGCTTCCCAACGGGACGGCGACACATGACTAGGCACACACATACCCAAGCGACAGACGCCGGTTTCAGCCTCATAGAGCTCATGGTCGTACTGGTGATCCTCACCGTCGGCCTGCTCCCCCTCGCGCTCGTGCAGACACGCGCGCAGCAGGACGTGTTCGAGTCGGGACAGTTCACCGAGGCCGTGCAGGTGGCGCACCTCCAGATGGAGTCCGCCAAGAGCCTCGGCTTCGGCAATGCGGCAAGCGATTCCGGATTGGTCGACGGCCTCTACCTGTGGAACCGGCGGGTACAGCCCGTGGCGGGTCAGACCGGCCTGGATCAGATCACGGTTACCGTCGCGTGGACCGAGAAGGACAACGCGCGGCAGATCATGGTGACCGACCGCGTCTCCTTCCGTTGAAAGAAACCCGGTGGTGAGAACGATGAGACGTTTTAACATCCAGTGGACAGACAGCAAGGGACTCACCCTCGTCGAGGTCATGATGACGCTGCTCATCTTCGGCGTCGTGCTCGGCGTGGTGACCAACGTCTTCTTCACGACGCAGGGCCTCTACGGGCGTACCTCGCAGCGCGCGAGCCAGCAGATGAGCGCGCGCGCCGGGCTCGGCATCATGGTCGAGGAGGTCCGCCGTGCCGGCGCCGACCCGGAGCTGGTCGGTATCGTGGGTCTGGTGCGCGCGACACAGGACAGCATCCACGTGCGCTCCGAGCTCAACGATGTCGCCGGCATCCAGCTCGACGAGCCGTCCGAGGACGTCCTCTACTTCTACGACACGGGCCAGAACGCGATCATGCGCGACAACGGCACCGGCGCACAGATGATGGTCCCGGACGTGACCAACCTCGCGCTCACGTACTTCGACGTCGACAACCAGCTCCTGGGCCCACTGCCGCTCACGCCGCAGCTCGCCGCACGGGTGCGATCGGTGGGCATCACCATCACGACGGATACGCGGGCCGGCGGCGAGATGACCATCACCACCCGAGTAGGCATGAGGAACCTCTAAATCGCGTACAGCGGGTTTCTAGCTAGGGGTAGCAAAGCCATGAAAACACTCATCAAGAACGACAAGGGAACGGCGCTGGTAGCGGCCCTGTTCTTCATCACTGCGCTCTCGCTCACCGCCACCGTCATCGTGTGGGTGACGAGCTCCGAGCGGCGCGTATCGCACAACGAATACTCGCACGTGCGCTCCTTCTTCTCGTCTGACGCGGGGTCGGAGACGGCGCTCAACTGGCTGCGCAGGCTGCAGATGGCGCCGGTGGCGGTCCTGGAGGACGGAGAGCAGTGGGTCAACCGGCAGGCCGACTACACGGCGATGTACGAAGACCACCAGTACCGTTTTGACGTAAAGCACAAGCTGGATGCGGGCGGCAGCATGACCCTTAGATACCGTCCGGGCTGGAGCACCGACTGGAGAGATCTCGAGTACGTGGTCGACTCCTTCGGCACGAGCGCGACGGATACCGAGTCGCGCATCGAAGTGCAGGCGGCGCGTTTGTTTCAACTCGGCGAGGATGGCTCCAGCTATTGAGCCGAACACGAGGTATGACCATGAGAAAGACAACCATTGCCATCACCAGCGCGGCCTTGCTCGCCTGCGTCCTGGGAGCGAGTCTGACGACGACGTCCTTCGCGCAGGGGTGCGCGTACCCGCTGTTCATCCAGCTGGGCGCGGTGGACGCCAACGTACTCATCCTGTTCGACAGCTCGGGCAGCATGAACACCGCAATCTACCACCCAGACTACGACCCGAGCGTGACTTACAGCGGCGGGTTGAACTCCGGTAGCGATTACTCCGTTGGCTCCGACGGCTCCTACAGCGCCGCGAGCTTCAGGGCCGGCGAGCCCAGCACGCCCACCGCACCGCTCGTGACCAGTGACGTCGGAAGGGCTGCGCGCTACCCGGGCAACTATCTCAACTGGATCTTCTACAACGCCACTGATGCGCAGCGCGCTTCGCTGCCGCAGGTGACGCGCATCCAGGTGGCCAAGCCCGCGGTCAACCAGGTGATCGACAACAACCCGAGCATCCGCTTCGGCTTGTTCCGGTACAACGGCAGCC
>JAOTVO010000040.1 GCA_029863355.1 Candidatus Krumholzibacteriia bacterium | reverse complement strand
GGTCTCACGGGCGCTCATGCCCAGTCTGTTCCAGAAGAAGAAGCCCGCGTGAGTGCTAAGGAGGTAGCGAGTTGAAAATCGTCGCACTGGTCAAGTGCGTTCCCGACACGGAGGCCAAGATCAGGGTCAACGCGGACGGCTCCGACATAGAGACGCAGGACGTCAAGTTCGTCATGAACCCGTACGACGAGTACGCCGTCGAGCAGGCCCTGCGCGTCAAGGAGAAGGTCGGCGGCGACAGCGCCGTGACGGTGATCGCGATGGGACCCGACCGCGTCGTGGAGACACTGCGTACCGCTCTGGCCATGGGCGCCGACGAAGCGGTGCACGTGTGGGACGCCGCCTTCGAGGGAGGCGACGGACTCGCCAACGCGCGCGTCCTGGCGGAGGCAGTCAGGCCCCTGGCCCCGGATCTCGTCTTCGCCGGCAAGCAGGGAATCGACTACGACGCGGCGCAGACGCACGCGGCGATCGCCGAGTTCCTGGACATGCCGCAGGGGCTGATCGCCACCGAGTTCACGCTATCCGACGACAACCAGTCGGTGACGGTGAAGCGGCGGGTGGAAGGCGGCGACGAGGTCGTCGATCTGAAATTACCTGCGGTGATCTCCTGTGAGAAAGGCATCAACGAGCCCCGTTACGCTTCGCTACCCGGCATCATGAAGGCGAAAAAGAAGGAGATCAAGAAGGTGACCCTCGCGGATCTTCCGCTGGAAGCCGCGGCGGTGGGCGCGGTGGGGGCGAAGACGCGCGTGGTCAAGTACCATGCGCTGCCTGAGCGCCCGCCGGTCAAGATGATACCCGGCGACGCCGCCGCGCAGGCCCGCGAGCTAGTCCGGCTGCTGCGCGAAGAGGCCAAGGTCATCTGACGGCGTAAGTCAGTAAACGAAAAGGGAGTAGGGAAGCGATGGCGAACGGTATCCTGGTATTCGGTGAACTTCGCGACGGCGCGTTCAAGGGCATCGGCGACGAGCTCGTCTCCGCCGCCAAGGCGCTCTCGGAGGCGGGGGGTGGGCCGGTGTCGGTGGCGATCGTCGGCGACGGGGTCGACGGGGCCGTCGCGCACGCCAAGACGTTGGACGTCAAACACGTCTACGTGGCCAAGTCGCCCGTGCTGGCGGCGTACGCCACCCAGGCCTACGCGACCGTGGTGCAGCAGATCGTCGAAAAGAGCGGGGTGGGGATAGTGCTCTTCGGCGCGACGGCCACGGGAAAGGATCTCTCAGCCCGCGTCGCCGCTCGTTGTGGGGCGTCGCTCTTCACCGATTGCACGGAGCTCTCGCTCGTAGACGGTGCGCTGCGCGCCAAGCGGCCGGTGTACTCCGGCAAGGTGTACGCCGAGGTGATTTCCAGCGCCGAGCTGCAGATGGCGTCCGTGCGGCCCAACGTTTTTCCGCCCGCGGCGAGCGTCGGCTCGGCCGAAGTGGTCGAGGTGGCGGTGTCGATCGACGAGGGCAGCGTGCGCGGCCGGGTGCGCGAGGTGGTCGGCGCCAGTGGCGGTACCAAGGACCTGACCGAAGCGGAGATCATTGTCTCGGGCGGGAGGTCGCTGAAGAGCGGCGACAACTTCGCGCTACTCCAGAAGCTCGCCGACGTGATCGGCGCCTCCGTGGGCGCGTCGCGCGCCGCCGTGGACGCCGGATACGTGCCCCACTCCATACAGGTGGGACAAACGGGCAAGGTGGTCAACCCCAAGCTCTACATCGCCTGCGGCATCTCCGGCGCCATCCAACACCTGGTGGGGATGCGCACGTCGAAGGTGATCGTCGCTGTCAACAAGGACGAGAACGCGCCCATCTTCTCGAAGGCGGACTATGGCATCGTCGGCGACCTGTTCGAGGTCGTCCCCGCGCTGACCGCGGAGTTCGAGAAGCTCCTCGGCTCCGGCTAGAACGCGTAGGACAGACTCACCGACAGGAGGGTGGCGGTTGCATCGTCACCCTCTCGTTCATGGTCCTCGGGCTGGTAGTCGGCGAACAGGTCGACGCCCAGTCCCCTCCACACGCGCACGCCGGCGAAAGCGGTGAGGCGGTGGAAGGTGTAGTCGGAGAAGATCGAGTCGAAGTCGAAGATCGCAGCGGGGTCGAAAGACGAGTAGAGACGGCGGCCCGGGGCGTACTCGACCGCGGCCCAGGCGCGCGCGCCGCGGATATACTCCACGCGCACCATCGCTCCCCATTCCACGTACTCGTCCTGCTCCGACTGGCTACTGGCCAGAAAGGCGAAGGCGGGACCGGCGCCGACGCGCCACGCCCAGGACCCGTTGTAGTTGAACAGCAAGGCGGTGCGGTTCTCCACGTAGTCGAAGTACGCGTCCGTGTTGACATCGTAGCCGTAGTGCTCGAGGTCGTCGCGCAGCTCGAGGCTCACGCGGTCCCCGAGCGGCCACTCGGCGAGCAGCGCGGCGAAGAGCGCCCAGAAGTCGCTGCGCGTCGCCGCGGAGTCGTCGTACAGCCGCCGCTCTAGGGCCGCGGTCAGGTAGAGCTGCTGTCGCAACTCGGGCGTGGAGCGGATCTCCAGCACGGGCATCCACGAGTGATACTCGATCTCCGTACTGTCCGGTATCTGCATGGTGGTGTAGCGCACGCCGCCCATGCCGTACGTGGTGAGGTCGTGGTCGTACTCGCCCCCCAACGCCACGCTGGCGCGCGTGTGGTCGCAGTCGAACTCGGTGCGCTGGGAGAAGTCGAGGTCCTCCAGGCGGCCGTCCAGGCGCAGCGCCAAGGCGTGATGCACGCCGACGCGCGCGACGGCGCGGCCGTAGAGGCGTGTAAAGTCGTTCGGAAAAGCGAACGGAGATGAAGCGCCGAACTCGCGTCGCGTCGCGTCACCTTCGAACGATACCTGCGAGCGGCCGTGGCCGGCGAAGCGCCTCACGAGCCGCGCGCGCGCGCCCGTCTCGTGGTTGTCCTCTCCCAGCAGTGCGCGGGCCTCGACCAGGAACAGGTTGCCCAGGACCGATCCGGTGGACCAGGCCAGGCGCAGGCGGGAGCGCACCTCGTTGACGCCGTCCACCGTGTCCGCGTCGACGATGGAATAACGTTCCTCGAACGAGTCGTACCCCACCTCCGCGCGGCCCGTGAGCCGGCCGCCGGCCGACACGTCGTCGGCGCGCGGCGCGCCCGGCGGGCACAGTGCCGCCAGGACGGCGAGCCACACCATCCCCCCGCGAGCCGGTGGGCGCGCCCGAGGCCTGTTCGCGACGATGCCATGCACTACGTGGTTCCGAGCAATTCGATCGCTTCCCGAGCGAACGCGAGCGCCAGCTCGTACTCGCCGCTCAGGAACAGGTCTCCCGCGGAACGGCGCAGCTCGCGGGCCTCGGCGAGCGCGACGGACGAGAACGACGCATCGCGACTCCGCGCCGCGATGAGCTCGTCCAGGGTCTGCAGCGAGTGCTCGCACTCGAGCTCGGCGCTCGCCAGCGCGCTGGAACCGGCGCCGTCGGCAGCCTCGCGCGGCGCGCCGCCCCCCCCGGCGCAGGCCAGGGCGAGCGCGGCGAGGACGGCGCAGGCCGCCCCCGCGCGCAACCGCCGGCGGCGCCTAGCCGCCGGCATCGCCGAGCTCCTTCATGGCGCGCGCGGCCAGGTTCCGAGCGACGCGCGTGAGCGCGAGGGCCCTTTGCATCTCCCCGTTTTCGTACGCGCCCCACGCTCCCTCCTGCCGCGCCTGGGCGCGCTCGAAAAGCGCCGCCGCTGCGCCCTGCGCGGTCCCCGCCAGCCGGCTTTCGAGCCGGCCGAGCACCTCGTCGGTGCGCGCCAGCGCGCCGCGGACGATCTCGGCGTCGATGGGACGGTCGAGGCCGCGCAATGCCCGCTTCAGGGTCTCGCGGGCGTGGAGCGTCGCCTCGCGGGCGGCGCGGGGCTCGCCCGCGGCGAGTCGGTTGCGCGCCATCTCCTGGAGCTGCGCCGCTTCCTCGAGCTGCTGGCGCACGCGCGCGGGCGCGTCCGCGCCGGCCAGGTCGCGGGCCTGCGCGAGCAGGTCCTCGGTGAACGCGATCGCACGCCCGATCTCATCCACTTCCGGCAGCGCCGTGCCGGCGGCGGACTTCATCGCGCGCAGCGCGAGGTCACGCGCGCGTCGCGTCTGCTCGAGCGCGACCCGGTAGCTGTCGTTACGGGCGTTGTGCCGGGCGCGGTTCTGCAGGTCGCGCGCGTCGTCGAGCGCACGGCCGGTGAAGCCGCGCCGGTCCGCGCCCAGGCGGCCGGCCACGCGCTCGAGGATCGCGTCCGTACGCTCGATCTCGGCGAATACGTCGTCGGGCCCGATGGAGGCGCGCTTGAGCATCTGGATCGCGCGCCCCGAGAGCTCGGCCGAGGACTGGGCGAGTTGCAGCGCCACGCCGAACATGTGCTCGTGCATGCTGCCTCGCGCCCGCTGCAGCTGCTCGTGCGCCTCTTCGAGGAGCTTGCGGGCGCGTGCGTCCTCGGGGCTGCCCGCTTCCTCCCACGCGGCGCGCGCCTGCAGCAGGCGAGCGGCGGCGAGCTCCATCGCCTTGATCGCCTGCTCTTCGAGGCGCGCCTCGCGCTTGGCCAGCGAGATGGTGTTGAGGATCGCTTGCCGGGCCTGCGCCGTCACCCGGGCTGCCATCTGCATGTTGGAGCCGCCGGAGACGAGCTCCTTGGAGCGGGCGTGCAGCGTTCTCGCCGCTTCCAGCGAAGTGCGTGCCTTGGCGCTGTTGGTTTGCACGACCAGGTCGGTGGCCTGGGCCAGTAGTTGCTCGTTGCGCGCTACGGCTTCGTTGAGGTCGAAGAGGTCTCCGTGCTGCGCCCGAGCGGGTGCGGAGGCGACCCAGAGGGTCGCGACGAGGAGGATGTGAATGACTGGGCGTCTCATGGCCGTCTCCTTGACTTCGTGAGCCGGCGGTGTTCTTCGCCAGCTTGCCCACGCAAGCCACGTACCATGTCGGGGCGTGCCCCGCCTGCACGCGTAAGACATTGTGCAACAATCGAATAAAGCGTCGGGTTGCGCGCCGCGCCGCCGCCGGCCGGGGGGGGGTTGTCCCGGACGGGTCAGGCCACTGACCGCGCTCGTGCAGGACAGCCGCTCACGCCCCGGCCCTGGCCCGCGCGGCTAGCCGTCGATCCCCAGCCGCTCCAGCTTCCCGTACAACGCGCGGCGCGTGATGCCGAGCAGACGCGCCGCCTCGCTCTTGTTCCCGCGCGCCGCTTCCAGGGCGCGCGCGATCACGTGCTTCTCGACTTCGGCGAGGTTGAGCGTGGGCGGGAAGCTGCCCTCCGCGCTCGGCGTCGAAGGCGCCTCGCCGAGGAGGATGTCGTCGCGCCCGATGGTGCCGGTCGGGCGCAGGATGGTCGCGCGCTCCAGCACATTGCGTAGCTCCCGTATGTTTCCCGGCCAGTGATAGGCGACGAGGTGCTCCAGCGCGCCCGCGCCCAGGTCCGCCTCGCGCCGGCCCCACCCGCGCAGGAAGTGCACGGCCAGGTCGCGAATATCCTCGCGGCGCTCGCGCAGGGGCGGCAGCGCGACGGGGAAGACATTCAGTCGGTAATAGAGATCCTCGCGGAAGACGCCCTGCCCGATGGCCTCCTCCAGGGGCCGGTGCGTTGCCGATATGAAGCGGAGGTCCACTTCGACGTTGCGCTCCCCTCCCAATGGCGTGACCCGACGGTCCTCGACCACGCGCAGCAGCTTGGCCTGCAGCGACAGGGGGAGGTCGCCAATCTCGTCGAGGAAGAGCGTGCCGCCGTGGGCGAGCTGAAAGTGCCCCATCCGGCGCCGCGCCGCGCCGGTGAAAGCCCCCTTCTCGTACCCGAACAGCTCGCTCTCCAGCAGAGTCTCCGGAATGGCCGCGCAGTTGAGCGCGATGAAGGGTCCCTGCGCGCGCCGCGAAGCCGTGTGGATGGCGCGCGCGACCAGCTCCTTGCCCGTGCCGCTCTCGCCGCGCACGAGCACCGCGGCGTCGGACTCGGCCAGACCCTGGATGATCTGCTTGATATGCGTCATCGCCGGGCTGTTTCCGACCATCCCCTCGTCGAGTCGCCCGGAGAGGTAGGAGCGCAGTCCCTGGTTCTCGGCCTGCAGCCGCCGCCTCTCTTCCAGTCGTGCCACCAGCACGAGCAGTTCCTCGGTCTTGAAGGGCTTGATGACGTAGTCATAGGCACCTTCCCGCATCGTCTCCAGCGCCGTCTCGAGCGACGCGTACGCCGTCATCACGATCACGTCCGTGCTCGGAGCCACCTGCAACGCGCGCTTCAGCAGCGTGATTCCGTCCATCTCGTCCATGCGCAAATCGGTGACCAGAATGTCGGGGGGCTCGGCGCCGATGCGCTCGAGGGCCGCCACCGGCGAGGTGAACTGCGCGGTGCGGTGCCCGGCATCGGCGAGCTCGTCGCCGAGGAGCTTGCCAATGCGCGCTTCGTCGTCAACGATGACAATGTCGGCCATGCCGAGTCACCTCCACGATCGCGGTCACGAACGCGCGGGCGCCAGAGGAAAGGCTAGCGTTACGCGCGTGCCCTCGGCGGGGCGGCTGTGGATGTCGAGCCGCCCGCCATGCTCTTCCACGATTGCCTTCACGATGCTCAGCCCGAGCCCGCTGCCGCCCGCCTTGCGGGTGAAGAACGGCTTGGTCACCTCGGGCAGATCGGCCGCGGCAATGCCGGGGCCGCGGTCGGTCACGATGATAAGCGCATCGCCGCCGGAGGCTTCCATAGAAATGTCCACCCGGGCGCCGGCCGGGCTGGCCTGAACGGCGTTGAGGAGCACGTTGAGCACCGCCTGGCGGACGCGCTTCTCGTCGGCGAGCAGCACCACGTCATCCGGCGACGGGGCGTCGTGAATCGTCACGCCGCGCGATGCGGCCTCGCTCTGGGCGGCGACGAGGCAGCGCGCGACGATGCGTCGGCCGGACTCGGGTGTGGGCGCTGAGGCGCCCGCCTGGGCGAACTGCAGGTACGCGGTGAGCACGCGGTCGAGGTCGTCTACTTCCTCGCAGATGTAATCGATCAGCTCGTCGTCGACTCCGTGCTTGCGGCGAATGCGCTGGGCCGAGGTGCGGATCACGCTCAACGGGTTGCGTATCTCGTGGGCGACGTTGGCCACCATGCGGCCCATGATGGCTAGGTTCTCTTTGCGCAAGACTGCCTCCTCGGCCCGATCGAGCTTGCGCGATTGCCGGTAGAAGACGACGGCGAGGGCGAGCAGGACGGCGAGGCCGGCCGCCGAGACGGCCAGCGCCACGCCGGTGAACTCCCGGAGTTGCGTGAAAAAGCCGGCGCCGGCCTCGACGCCGACCAGAGCCACGACGTCGCCGCCCGAGGAGATCACCGGCGCGTACGCACTCTTCATGAAGACGTCGCCGGTGCGATAGAGACGCGTGTACGAGGCGATACCCGAACGGGCCATCGTCACCGCGCTGAAGTCCATTTCGACGAAAGGGTTGGGTTCGCCCGGCGGCGAGTAGCCGCTGAGATCGAGGATGGTCACGCCGTCGGGATCCAGCAGCACGATGTTGGAGAGGAGGTTGTCCTGTTGGGCGTCGAGAAACGCGACGATGAGGGACCCGTCGGCGGAGGCTTCGGCGATGGAATCCGCCGCGGTGAGCGCCAGCGTCTGCGCGAGGCCGCTGGCGACGGCACGCAGCCGCTCGCCCAACTGGTCGTCCAAATAGGAACGCGCGCGGCGGTACGAGACGAGCGTCGTGGCCACGACGACCAGGGCAAAGGCGGCGAGGAATGAGCCGGCGAGAACGAGGCGTTTCCTGGAAGAAGATCTCTGCGACGGCATGGGCTCGTTACCGGCGGTCTCGGCCGCGGCACACGAGCGAATCGTACGCCGCCGGCGCGCGGGCGGGCAAGCGATTTGCGCGGCCGCTGGTTGGTGGCGTCGCCTCTCCGCGTCGGATCGGGGTGGGGCTTGGTGGCATTGCTTCGACGCGGCGTCCGCAGCGCGCCTCTGCCATTCCCATTGGGGCGCGAGGAATCCGACGCAGGAGAAGCAATGCCACCAAGCCCCTGAGCTTGAAAGGACGGGGGAAGAAAAAAAGCGGGCGCCCGTATGGGCGCCCGCTCGTGGCTCGCAGTCAGCGCGGGGTCAGCGGATCACGACGAACTTGCCGACCTTGCGCTTGAAGTTGCCGGACTCGGTATCCACGGAGAACAGGTAGACGCCGCTGGTGACGTCCTGGCCGTTCCGGCTGACCAGCGGCCAGCGTACCGTGCCCGCGCCCGTGCCGCCGTCGAAGGGCAGCTCGATCACCAGGTCACCGGAAAGCGTGTACACGCGGATCGTCCCCCGGTCCGCGGGCAGATTGCGGAACTCCACCTTGATGCCCGTGGGGTCGTCGTTGTTGGGGGAGAGGGTCCACGGTTGCATGGACTCGGTGGTGGCCGGGTTGGGGACGACGTACACGTTGTCCGCGCTGTAATTGTAGGCCGGCTGAGAAGACGTGCCCGGCTCGAGGAAGACGAAGCTCGACGACGGATCGCCCGCCTTGCCCGGGATCAGATCGCCTCCATCGGTGAATCCGTGGTCGGTCGCCGTGACCGAGTAGAAATACGGCCGCCCGCGGTGGAGCGAACGGTCCACGTAGCGGTAATAGCGCCGGCCTTCGGCGAGGCCGAGCTCGGCCATCGCCATCGCCGTCAACGTGTCGCAGGCTGCCAGCGTTACGCCCTGCGGGCACGGAGGCGTGCCTCCCGGGTACTCGAGCAGGTAGGCCTTGAGCGAGTTGAGTAGGTCGCGCTTGCGTGCGGGGTCTATCGTTCCCTGCAGCGGCTCGTAGCGAAAACCATCCAATCCCGTGTCCTCGCCGAAGGCGTTGACCACGTCGATCTCGCGCAGCAGCTTCCACAGCTCTCGCGCCGGCCCGTTCAGCGATGAAGTG
Source organism: Candidatus Krumholzibacteriia bacterium (assembly GCA_029863355.1). Next base: position 4,468 of record JAOTVO010000040.1, on the reverse strand, counting down.
CCCAGCGGCCGGTCCCAGTCGTCCGCGCGCCAGACGCGGTAGCCCTCGAAGTCGAACACCTGCGTCTTCACGTCGGGCACCGACTCGCTGAAGCTATCCCAGTAGACCACGACACCGTCGATCGCGTTCCCGTCGACGCGCAACGACGGCGGCGGCGGCGCGGTGCCCACTATCCAGTTGATTCGGGTTTCCTGACCGGCGATGCCCGTCATGTACTTGGTGCTGTCCCCTTCGCCGTAGCCGCAGGCGAGCCGGGCGTCGCGCTCCGCGTCGCAGTCGCCGTTAATATACAGCGGCTCGCGCTGGTTCCAGTTGATGGGGACAATCAGCCCGCCGCCCGCGGCGCAAGAGTCGATCACGACGTTCGTGGCCGGGGCGTAGACCGGCGTTTCGCGGCCGGCGATGCCGGTGGACAGGTTGCCGTCCAGGTTGAACCAGGCGCCGTTGAAGGTCAGCTGCGCGTCGGCGGCATTCTCGATCAGGCCCGCGCGACGCTCTCCGATCACGAAGGCGGTCTGAAACACCAGCGTGGATCCCGGGAGCAGCTCGCTGAAGGGCCCGGCGCACATGAGCATGCGGTAGTCGCGCCCTACAGTGGCGTCGCGCTTGATCCGGCCGGAGGACATCAGCTCGTAGCGTTCGAAATCGTCGGTCGGGTCGCCGCCGTCAGTGAACGAGGCCTGGCCAGAGAAGTTGGCATACGTGTAGATGTTCACCCGCGGCGGGGCCTTCTCGCCCGTAGGGTCGGTGGTGTGGCCGAGGAACATGATGCCGAAATACCCGAGGGTCTCGCCGTCGTCGCCGTCTACGTCGTAGGTGTAAGCGATGTCCATGGACACGGGCCCGAGGTTGGTGCACTTGGAGCGCACGGAGAGGAACCCCGAGGCGTCGTCTTCCCAGTAGTTCTCCGTGGAGCGCCTACCGGCGTCGCCGTCGGCGAAGAAGCCGATGTACACCTGTTCCAGCACGTCGGCGCCCACGTTCGTGATCCAGAAGTTGGCGCCGACGAAGTCGTCGAAACGATCTTCCTCCCACTGGTAGCTCTCCTGGCGCACGTGGAGGTTGAGCGGATTGTGCTGCGGGTAGATCTGGGACGCCTGATCTGTATTGTCGTAGTACTGGCAGACGAACATCTGCTTGGAGATCGCGGCGTAGTCCTCGTCGATGCCGCCGTCCTCGTCGTCGTCGTAACCGTTCAACCAGTCCTCGTCCTTCAGCCCGTCCCGATCGTCGTCCACCGCGGGCGAAGGCAGCCGGTTGCCGCCCCGGGTGCCCTCGGAGGACCGGTACATGATGTCGCGAAGGTCTTGAGTGGGCCGGAACTCGAACTGGTACGCCGCGGTCGAGACCGCAGCGACGGTGTTCTTCAGCGCCCCCACCCAGAGACCGGCGACGAAGAGGTACTCGATCCCGCTCCCCGCCGGCCACTGCGCCGACGGTGCATTGGCAAAGGCGAATCCGGAACCCGGCCACGATCCGAACTGCCCCCAGTTGCCGACGTGCATCTGGAGCTCGCCCACGTTGTGGACGTTCGATCCATCGAGCACGAAAATGCGCTGAGGTCCCCGGTCGCCGTCTTTCGAGACCACCCGCTCCTCGTCGACGTAGCGGGCCGACGCGAGCCCCGGCATAAGGAGCGCCACGCACAAGATGCCGACGCACACCAAGTTACGCGTGTCTTTCATTAGCCACCCTGCTTTCGTGCCTGAAATGAGGGTCGTTGAAAACCTCGGCCAAGAAGAGAAGAATCGAGCGGTGGGATCACCTAGAAGCAACCATTTTCGAGCGCCAGTGTCAAGGGGTTTCAGGCCTTAGCGTCACGCTCGGCGGTGCTGCCGGGGGCGCCCCCCGCGGGGGCGGCGACAGAAGGGCCCTGGAACGGGAAGCCCGCGGGGGTGTATCTTCACAACTGATGGCACTCCCCCGTCCGCAGGCCCCCTTCTCGGGGATCGCCCGATGGTTGCTCCCGGTCGCGGCCGCGCTCGCGGTGGGCTGCGCCGAGGAGCGCGCGAGCCCGCGCCCGCGGTCCCTGACCATCGCGTTCACCAACGACATGCAGGGCGAGATCCGCTCGTGCGGCTGCGCCTCCAAGGACCAGGGGGGGCTGGGGCGGCGCGCCACCTTCCTGGAGGCCGTGCGGGACACGGCCGGCGATTTCCTGCTCCTCGAGGGGGGTGGGTTCTTCAGTTCCAAGTTGAGCTACGGCAAGGAGAAAGCGGATCTGACGATCAAGGCGATGGCGCTGATCGGCTACGACGCGGTGGCGCTCGGCGCAGACGAGTTCGGCTTCGGGGTGGACTACATCGTTGAGCGAACACGCGAGCTGGGCCTGCCGGTGCTGGCCGCCAACGTTTCGGATGGACAGGCGGACACGCTGCTGTTCCCCCCGGCGCGGGAGCTGGAGCTGCCCTCGGGCCTGCGCGTGGGGATCATCGGGCTGACCAGCGACAAGGCCATACTGCCGCCCCAGGTGCCGCCGGGACGGGTGCGCATCCTCGACCCGGTCGCGGCGGCCCGCACCCATGCGGCCGCCCTGTCGGCGGTCGATGTCCTGATGGTCGTGGCGAACATGACCCGCCCCGAGGTGATGCGTCTGGCGGCCGCGGTCCCCAGCATCGACGTGATCGCGTTCGGCTCCGAGGCGCGGGCGATGCGCAACGTCCGACCCAAGGGCGGAGCCTACCTCCTCCAAACCGCCGCCAAGGGGCGATATGTCGGTGTGGCCCATGCCGCGCTCGGGCCGGATAACCGGATCCGCTCGCTGCAGGTGCAGATGGGCGAGCTCGACCAGGAATACCCAGACCACGAGACCATGTCCCGCCTGTTCGAGGCCTACGATATGAACATCGCCTTCAAGGAGCGGGGCGAGCAACCCCCCGGGGCCTACGAGGCCCTCCAAGGGGTGAAGAGGCCGTTCGCCGGGGCCGAGACCTGCCGGCCTTGTCACGAAGCCATCCAGGCGCAGTGGGGGGCCACCGCGCACGCCCACGCCTTCGAGACGCTGGTCGCCAAGCAGCGGCAGCTCGACCGGGACTGCGTCCCCTGCCACACCACGGGCTTCTACGAGCGCGGCGGCTACGAGAGCCCGGACCTGACGCCGGACCTTGCCGGCGTCCAGTGCGAGTCGTGCCACGGCAACAGCCGCGAGCACGTGCAAACCCCCGCGCTGCGCACGCCGGGCGAGGCCCGCGCTAAGTGCCGCGCCTGCCACACGGTGGATCAGACGCCGGACTTCGCGTTCGAGACGTTCTGGGCCCGCATCCGCCACTGAGATACGGGTTGACATGCGTCGGGGCGGGGTGCTAGCTTCTAGTCTTCAGGGCGCTTGGCCCGACAGTTCGACTATCCCCACCCCGAATCCTGGGAAACACGTGAGCGGGACGCGTTGCCGGTGCGGCGCCGATTCCGCGGCCGGAAGGTCACCAAGGAGCGTGTCATCGATGTCGAAGAAGTTCTTTGTTCTGTGGGTCGTGGCTGCGATCGCGGCGGTGTTCGTCGCCGGCTGCAGCGAGACGGAAGTGGATCCCTACGCGCAAGTCTCGTTGCACCAGGCCACGTACGGTCCGCCGGTCATCAGCAAGGGGTACAAATACAAGATCGTCAACCCGGAGATCGTCGAGGCGGTCGACCACCTCTGCCTGATCCGGGAGGGCAACGTGGTCGAGTTCGTCGCCGGGCGCAGCATCGCCGACAGGCTCGAGGGGCTCGACAAGTCGAACATCACGTTCCACGTGGTCAAGAAGTACACGCCGTTCGTGCACTTCAAGGTGGAGCAGGTGATCAGCGGTCAGGACACCGTGTTCATGAGCCAGGCGGGGTCGATTCTCTATCCGCGCATCCGGCCGGCAGATCAGTTCACCTCCAAAGACCACGGCGAGGCCAGCATCGACCGCTTCCGCTGGAACGACACCCAGGGACTGCGCCGCGCGCTGGACGGGAAGTACGCGGTCACCGCGCGCCTGGCCAAGGTCGAGGAGGACGGCGAGATGGTGTGGATGCTGCAGGGCGACCGCGCCACCTTCCGCGTCTCCGACCCGCACAACGGCCTGGAGATCGTCCTGCGTCTGATCCAGGCCCAGGGCGCGGATTTCGAAGGCGGCATCACCTTCGTAGAGGAAGAGGATTGGCAGGTGCGCCGCAACAACCACATCAGCGGCACGGTGAACATCGACTACGTGAAGTTCCTGGACCGCGTGTTCAGTTAGCGCGGGGTTTTCGCCCCGAGGTTCGAGGTTTCGGGGGCGCGCCCGCAGGGCGCGCCCCCTTCGTTTTGCTTGACCCCCTTCGCCGCGGTGCATTAGCGTCGGGTTGCGCCGGAGCGTGCGCCCCCGGCGCGGAGTTCGACGGGCCATGAGAAAACTCCCGACATGGGTGGAAGTCGACCTGGACCGGCTCGTGCGCAACCTCGACCGGATCCGCGCGCGCGTGGGCGAGGGCGTCAAGGTGCTGCTCACGGTAAAAGCGGACG
>JAOTVO010000039.1 GCA_029863355.1 Candidatus Krumholzibacteriia bacterium | reverse complement strand
GACAGCGGTGCGCTCTCCAGGAGATCAGCCAGCTCGGCGCGGTGCCGATCGAGCATCCGCACCGCCGCGCTGGCGTCGAGGGTGTCGATGTCCTCGCCGACGAAGTCGATGTTGGCCTCGATCTCCGCCAGGAGCGCGAGCGCCTCGTCGGCCAGCGCGCCCAGGCGCCGCGAGAGCGCCCCCTCCAGCTGTCGCTGCGCCACCTTGCGCTGCAACTCGCTTCGCGCGTGGATGAGATCGGCGACCGCCTCCGCCTGGAGGAGGTCCATCTTGCCGTTGAGAAACGCCCGCCGCGTGAACTCCCCCGCCTGCGCGGCGCGGGCGCCCGCCGCGAACAGGGCCTCGAGGAGGCGCGTCACCACCACCATGCTGCCGTGGCAGGTCACCTCGACCACGTCCTCGCCGGTGAAGCTCTCGGGCGCACGCATCACCGCTGCCATCACCTCGTCGATGGCGCCCCCGCCCGCGTCCACGACCATGCCGTGGTAGAGCCGCCGGTGCTCCCAGGCCCCTTGCGAGGGGTTGCCCCCGCGGGCGCGGAAGACGCCCGCCAGGACGGCCAGCGCGCCCGGGCCCGACGCGCGCACGACGGCAAGACCCGACTCGCCCGGCGGCGTGGAGAGCGCGGCGATGGTGTCGTCGAAGTGGTTCATGGCGACGGCATTCTAGCACGTCGCGCGGGCCGCCGATGCGGGAGAGGGAGGGGGCTAGGGGCGGGGGTGGATGGTGACGCCGGCGGAGTCGACCGCACCCGAGCCGAAGAGTCCGATGCCGCCGTCGATGTGGAAGATCGGCCGCTCGAAGTAGTCGCCGGCCTGGCCGCCGAAACCGAAGCCGCCGCCGCTGAGCGTGGGTTCGGTTCGCGCGAGGTCGAACCAGTTGCGGTCCATCGCCCACACCTTGAACAGATATTTGCCCTCGAAGAAGATGGCGAACCAGGGCAGCCGCACCGTTCCGTCCAGCGCCTCCAGCGGCGGCGAGCTGTTGGTGCGCGGGAGGTCGGCCAGGTCTTCCTCGTCGAGGAAGTCGGGGTCGATGATGATGGCCGAGCCCGGCGACGTGCTGAAGAGCCCCACCTGGAAACCGGCGATGTCGCGCGGGTCGAAGCGCGCCTCGAGCAGTCCCAGGGAGTAGACGAGCTGGTTCTCCGGGCGCGTGTAGACGGAGTCCCCGTAATCGGCAAAGCTCGCGAGCCGGCGGATCACGCTCTGCCCGGCGTTGTCGAGGAGCGCCCACTCGCCCACCGAGAATGCGCGCGGCGTGAGCGTGGACGCGCGCACGCGCCGCCCGTCGGCGGCGGTGAGGTCGAGCCGGTACACGGTGCTCTCGGAGACAAACTCTGCCGTGGTCGGCGCGTAGACACCTGCTCCACGGAAGGCTGCCTCCACGTAGTCCAACGTGACCCCGCCGCCGGAGATGCGCACGCTGGCGCCCGGGAGCGCGGCGGCTTGGCGGGAGAAGGGCACGTTCGGCGCGACTGTCTGCGAGAGCACGATATCCGGAAAGCGTTGACCCACCACCAGGAAGGCGTCCACGACGATCGTGCCCGCCTCCGGGGCGAAGAGGTCGTTCGGATCCCGCTCGGCGCACGCCAGCCCGAGCGCGATCAGAATCGAGACGATGCAAGCCCTCGGTCGCGTTTTCATCAGAAGCGGAAGTTCACCCCCAGGCTCGGAATGGCCGGCAGCATTTTCGCCACCGAGGCCTCGGTCACGGTTTCGCCCGTGTCGTACTGCACGAACCACTCGTTGCGGCGGTTGTAGACGTTGAACACCTGGACCACCCACTCCGCCGGCAGGCCGAAGAGCTTGAAGTCGCGTGACACGCTCAGGTCCAGCCGGTGATAGGGCAAGAGCCGCGCGCTGTTGCGCGTCGCGGGAAGGATCTGTGAATCGTTGGGGTAGGTCCCGCGGGCGGGGTTGCGCAGCGCGTAGCGCGCCGCCGCCGGGGTGAACGCCTGCCCCGTCGCATAGATCAAGTTGCCGCCGAAGGTCCACTTGCCGCGGCGCAGCTGGGCCACGACGTTCAGATCGTGGCGCCGGTCGTACTTGGGTGGGAACGTCTCGCCGGCGTTGAGCTGCGTGAACGTTCGCCGCGTCCATCCCAGCGTGTAGCCCACCCAACCGGTGAGGCTCCCGCGGCGCCTCTCGACGAAGAGCTCCGCGCCGGCCGCCCAGCCTTCGCCGCCCGTGTGAAAGATGTCAGCCGCGTTCTCGATCTCCGCGCCGCCGGCCAGCGTGTTGTTGAAGTCCACCAGATTGGTGAGCCCCGTGTAATAGCCCTCGATCGACGCGCGCCACGCGGGCGCGGGATCGAACTCCGCTCCGGCCACCACCTGCCACGACCGCCCCGGGTACGCGGTCTGGTCGAGGGGAACGTAGAAGTCCGCCGCGGACAGACCCTCGGTGGAGACGAGCTGCAGATACTGGTGATAGATGCCGCCGCCGATCTTGGCGCGCACGCGTCCCGAAATCGCGCGGCTGGCCGCCGCCCGCGGCTCCCAGAGCACGCGGTCGCCGTCCTCGAGGTAGCGCACCCGCAGCCCGCCCTGCAGCACCGTTCCCAATAACGGCCGCCACTCGTCGGCCGCGAACGCCGCCACCTCGTGCGGCGTCTTGTGGTAATCCACTTCGTTCTGCCCGTTGAACGTCTGGAGGTAGCGCACGTCGTAGCGGCTCGCCTGCAGCCCGGCCGACAGCCGATGCGACGCGCCCTCGCGCTTCGCTTCAGCGCGGAAGGACAGGTCGTGGATGTAGTTCGAAAAGTCGATCGGCGTGGTGAGCGCCAGGATGGTGGAGCTGCTCTCGTACTCGCTCCACGAGAGCTGTGCGCGCAAGAGCGCGCTCTCGCCCAGCGGGCGCTGCCACGTGCCCGACGCGAGCGTGTTGCCCCAGCGCATGACCAGCGCGTTGTCGGCGTCGAGGTCCAGGCGCAGATCGTCACGCCCGTGGTACCCGCTCGCGACGAACTGGCCGCCGGCCGCGGGGAGCGTCAGGCGCGCGTTGCCGTCGTAGAAGTAGTACGCCGGGATGGTGCTGTCGCTGCGCCGCAGCACATCGAGCACGGGATCGAGATAGGTGCGCCGGCCGCTCGCGATCCACGAGCCGCCGTGCACCGGGCCGCCCACGGTGGCGCGGGCCGCGATCGTGCTCACGCCCACGCGTCCGTCCACGCCGGCGCGGTTGCCGTCGCGGCTGCGCACGTCGAGCACGGCGCCCAGGCGCCCGCCGTACTCCGCCGGGTAGGCACCCTTGTACAGGTTGACGTCCTCGAGTGCGTCCGCGTTGAACGTGGAGAAGAAGCCGAACGCGTGCGTCGGGTTGTAGACGGGCACGAAGTCGAGGAGGACCAGCGTCTGGTCGGGGCCGCCGCCGCGGATGTAGAGGCCGCTGGAGAAATCCGACGCCGTCTGCACGCCGGGCAGGAGCTCGAGGGACCGGATGGGATCGGGCTCGACGACGCCGGGCAAGTCGGCCAGCGTCTCTACCTCGAGGCTGACGAAGCCGGTCTGCACGTCGCGTATCGCCGCGTACCGGTCGGCTTCGACAAGGATCTCCTCCACCGGAACGGGGAGGACCTTCATGGAGACGTCGAGTGTGTAGGTTCGATCCTCGCGGACGACCACGCTGTCTTCCACCGCTTCGTAGCCGATGCGGGAGAAGCGGACGGTGTAGCGGCCGACGGGCAGCCCGGTGAGCAGGTAGGTGCCGTCGGCCAGCGCCATGACGCCGCGGGACAACGTCCCGCCCTGGGGCGTGCGTCCCTTCGCTTGCACGGTGACGTGGCCAACCGCCTCGCCGCTCTCGGCATCGCGCACGCGGCCGGAGAGCTCCGCCCCCACCGCGGGCACGGCGGTCGTCAGAGCCAGCGCGAGGCCGGCGAACCATGTCGGACGGAATGTGCGCACCGACGTCCTCCGCTGCGTAACCGCGCGGCGGCCGATCAGGCGCGGGCGCGGTCTTCGGCGTCGTTCGACCGGGGACAGATGACGACCTTGCGCAGGAGGCCGTCGCCGATGGTGTAGGTGGTGATGTCGTCCAGCTCCGCGATGGCAAGGTGGACGATACGCCGCTCGGCGGCCTTGAGCGGCTCGAAGTCGTACTCCTTGCCCGTCTTGCGAACACGCGCCGCGATCTTGTGCGCCTTCTCCACGAGCAGGCGGTGCTTGCGTTTGATGTAGCCGCCGACGTCGATCGTCACCTTGCTGTGCCGTCCCGTGCGGCTGGTGAAGATGCGGTTGACGACGTGCTGGAGAGACGCCAGTGTCTCCCCGCGGCGACCGATGAGGAGGCCGTCGAGGCCGTTGGAATCGATGTTAACGAACGTGGTGTCGGGCATCTCTTCGACGCTGGTGCCGAACTCGATGCCCATGAACCCGAGGACATCGACGAGGATGGCCTTGATCGCCGACACCGTCTCTTCCTGTTCGCTCCCCGTGCGCAGCCCGCGCTGCGTGACGCGAATTCTTACGCTCTTGGATCCGAGGAAGCCGAGGAAACCGCCCCCAGCTTCGGCAAGAATCTCTATGTCGACCTCTTCCGGCCGTGCCCCGAGCTCTTTGAGCGCTTTCTGCAGCGCCTGCTCGATCGTCTTGCCGGTCGCTTCAACCGACTTGTTCATGGTCTACCTTCCCTTGGCCTTTGCGCGGCGCTTCGCGGGGCGCGCCGGCGCCGGTTCGGCTTCGGCCGTTTCCTTCGATTTGCGGGTGTCCTTATTGATGTAGTACTGCTGCGCTACGGAGAGCACGGTGTTGACGAGCCAGTACAGTACCAGGCCCGACGGCATCTTGTAGAAGAGCACCGTGAACACGATGGGCAGCATCGTGCTGAATCCCGGCGGGGTCGGGCTCGTCGATCCCGTGGGCGAGCCGCCGAGTTTCGACTGCAAAAACATGGAGAGCCCCATCAGGATGGGGAGCAGGCTGAACGCGTCGCCGATGAAGGGCAGGGACATGGGAAGCTGGAACAGCTGATCCTGCTGCGACAGGTCGTTGATCCACCCCACGAAGTGCGCCCCGCGCACCTCGATGGTGAAACGCAGCACGTTGTACAGCGCGATGAAGACCGGCATCTGCAGCAGCATGGGCAGACACCCGCCCAGCGGGTTCACCCCCGCTGAGCGATAGAGCTTCATGGTCTCTTCGCTGAGCTTCTGTTTGTCCTTGCCGTGCTTCTCGCGCAGCGCCTGAATGCGCGGCTGCAGCGCCTGCATGTCCTTCATCGACTTGAAGCTCTTGTGGGTCAGGCGGTAGAACAGAACCTTGGCGAGCACCGATATGATGATGATGACCCAGCCGTAGTTGGGGATGACCTTGTAGGTCCACAGCATCGCCCACAGCACGCCCCACGCGATGGGGCGGAAGAGCTTCCAGCCCATCTCGATGTTCGCCTCGAGTCCGACGCCGAGGTCCTTGACCAGCCGCGCGTCCATGGGGCCTATGTATACGCGAACCATTTGCTCGACGCGGCCGCCGCGCACGCCGGCCGGCAGCGTGAAGCGCTGCGAGACGCGGTGCCCTGCCTTGTCGCCCGACACCTCCACCTCGGCCGGCGTCGGCTCGCCCGGAATGACGGCCGTCATGAAGTACTTGGTCTGCAGGGCCGCCCAGTGAAGGGTCCCCGAGAAGGCCTCGCTGCTATTGCGCCCGAAGCTCGACGGCCGGAGCCGGTGCTGCTCCTCGCCCAGGCGCAGCGACGCCTTGAAGGCCTGCTGGTCGTCCTTGACGTTTTTCTCCGTCGCCGTCATGCCCGGCCCGAGCCCCCACGTGACCCCCGTCACCCCGGGATAGACGGCCAGCGGGAAGCGCAGCGTGGTCTCGAAGTCGTAGCGATCCGAGTAGAACCGGTAGGCGCGCTCCACCCCGCCCCCGCCTTCGGTCTGCGCGCGGAAGACCACGTCGGTGTAGCCGCGCCGCTGGTCCACCTCGACGCGCGCCCCGTCCAGCAGCGCGTCGCCGACGCCGCCGACGGTCGCGTCGAACGCCACACCGTTGAGGCGCATGGCACCCGCGTCGCTCTGCAGCGCGACGGCGAGCACGCGCTCGTACCTCCAGTCCGGGTCCTGTGCGAAGAGCTCGACGGGCACGCCGTCCGTCTTGTAGTTCAGCAGGCGCGCCGATACGATCTCGGCGCCGGCGGTGGAAAGGGTGATCTCGTAGAGGTCGCTGGCGACGACGATGGCCCGCGCGTTGGTCGCTGCCGCCTCGAACTCCAGTGGCTTCGACGCCGTCGTGTCCGCGGCGGTGGCGTCGTAGGGCACCAGTGCGGGCTGGCGCTCCACTTCGCCGCCGGCAGCGGTTACCGAGTCGACCACCGCGTGCTGTTGCTCCGCCAGCTCCGCGCGCCGTGCGCGCTCCTTCTTGAGCTTGGGCGACAGAAAGAGCGCGTCGTACGCGAAAAACAGGGCAATCGACGCCAGAAAAGCGACCAGTGCTCTACGTTCCATCGACATGCGAGGACCTTCCGGGCCTAGCGAACGGGGTCCACCCCGCCCGGGTGCCAGGGGTGACAGCGGCCCAGGCGCCGCAACGCCATGCCGACGCCGCGGACGGGGCCGCGGACGCGGATTGCTTCGGCCGCGTATTGCGAACAGCTGGGATGGAAGCGGCAGGCAGACGGCAGAAAGGGGGAGAGGAGCCTGCGATAAGCGGCGATCGCGAACAGGCAGAGCGCCGTCACGAGGTGTTGCAGCCGACCCATGTGCATCTCATGCCGTCCTGTTCCGCTTATTCGATTCCCCTGGCGACGAGCCCTGCCTCGGCAAGCGAGCGCTCGATGTCGTCCTGGACCTCGCGCGCCGTGCGCGCGACGATGGAGGATTTCGCCACCAGGACGAGCCAGGTGTTCGGATCATTCAATCTGCCCGTAATGTATCTCGACGTTTCCCGCAGCAAGCGCTTGGCACGGCTGCGCTGCACCGCGCCGCCCACGCGCTTGCTCGCCACCACGCCGACGCGCGGCCCGTCGCCCTCTTCGGGCGCCCGGGCGCAAAAGACGACGGCGTCGCGGCAAACCACCCGCCGCCCTCGCCCGTAGCAGACCCGGAATTGCCAGCTTTTTTTCAGCGGCTCGAGGGCCAATTTCACCCCCGTGCACCGCAACCGGGCGACTGCGACGGCGGAGCTCGCTAGACGGCCAGGCGCCGCCGGCCCTTCTTGCGCCGGCGCTTGAGCACGAGGCGGCCGCCACGGGTGCTCATACGCGCACGAAACCCATGTTCTCGCTTGCGTTTGAGATTCCTCGGCTGGAAGGTGCGTTTCATGATGACTCGTTCCTCTGATTCAACCTTCGATCGGTTCCGCACGGCCGGGCGGCGCTTGCGGCCCCGGGACGATCATGCGTTTCCGCTAACCTTTTCAAGATAAACAGGATGTAAGCTGTGAATGTAGCCCACCCGGCCCCGAGCGTCAAGCCCCATAATAACCCACAGAGATATCCACAGATTGTGGGTAAGCAAGCGGGTGTGGGGTCGCGGCTTGCCGCGTTCCTGTGAGCAACTCAACTTTGCCGTTGAGGCCCACCATGCTGTCTTGCTAGCCTATGCCCTCGCCAGCTGGTTATTTCTTTTCGTTTTCCAGTCAGTTCCGGGCAGGTTTCCGGTGCGCGTTGTTGTGGACATGGTTGGACCCAAAGGCCCGAACCGTACACGCATCATCTTTGTCCACAAAGCGTAAGGTTGTTATCCACCGTTGTGGATAAGCGCTCTGTGCCGTTACAGCTCTCTGTAAGCCCGGGCTCGGTGTTTTGTGGCCGGCAACGGTGCCGCCACCGTTAATTCGTGTCGCGGTTGGCGAAGGGGCCGAGCCCCTGCAAGGGGGTCGGGTCCTTCCAAGGGAGAAAGGGAAGAGTCGAAATGTCGGTATCCTCCCAGGGTCCAAGCCCGGACCAGGCATGGTCCAATTTCCTTTCGCGTGTACAGACGCTCGTCAACGAACAGACGTTCCGAACCTGGTTCGAGCCGCTGCAGCTTCAGAGCATCGCCCGCGATCGCGTTGTCATCGGGTGCCCGAACCGCTTCTTCATGGACTGGATTGCCGAGCACCACATGGACAAGATCACATTCGCGTTCCGGGAGGGCCTCGGCGCGGCAACACAGGTGCAGCTCGTCGCTCCCCCGGAGGTGGCCGACGAGTACGCAGCTCGGCGCGCCGCTCCTCGCCCCGTGCGGCCGACGCCGCGGCCGCGAGGCATCAACGAGGGAGAGCGGCTCAACCCGAAGTACACGATGGACGAGTTCGTAGCGGGCAGCAACAGCCGGATGACCTATGCCGCCTGCCTCGCCGTAGCCGAGAAGCCGGCGATCATCTACAACCCGCTTTTCATCTACGGAGGTGTCGGTCTCGGGAAGACCCACCTCATGCAGGCTATCGGCCACCTCGTGCTCGAGCAGCAGAGGGGGGCTCGCGTGCACTACAATTCCGCGGAAGCGTTCATGAACGAGATGATCATGGCGATCCGCAAGGGTAACGGCCACGATTTCCGCACCCGCTACCGAAACGTGGACCTGTTGCTCATCGACGACGTCCAGTTCCTCGCCGGCAAAGAGAGCACGCAGGAGGAGTTTTTCCATACCTTCAACGCACTCCACGGCGCGGCCAAGCAGATCGTGGTCACGAGCGATCGCCCTCCAAAGGAGATCCCCCGGTTGGAGGAGCGACTCATGTCCCGTTTCGAGTGGGGGCTCATCACAGACATTCAGCCCCCCGAGTACGAGACTCGGCTGGCCATTCTGCGCAAGAAGGTGGAGAGGGAGAACGTTTCCATCCCCGACGAGGTACTCGCTCTCATCGCGGAGAGCGTGAAGAGTAACATCCGTGAGCTCGAGGGTAGTCTCGTGAAGTTGCTAGTCCACGCCAGCGTCTTCAAAAAAGACGTGACGGTCGACGTCGCCAACGACGTTTTGAAGGACTTCGTCAAGGATTCGACCAAGCCGCCGGCGATCTCGACGATCCAGAAGGTCGTCGCGATGCACTACAAGATCCCCGCCGAGGCCATGCGCTCGAAGATCCGCACCGCTCGCCTGGCTTTCCCCCGGCAGGTGGCCATCTATCTGGCGCGGGAGCTAACGCAAGCATCGCTAACGCAGATCGGGCAGCGTTTTGGTGGCCGCGACCACACGACTGTTATCCACGCCTACCAGAAGATCAAGGAACTCCTGGAGCGTGATGTGACACTCAAGGCATCGGTGAATCAACTACGGAGGGATCTCTCGTAGGTTATCCAGCCCATCGCAAGCAGGGTCAGGGTTCCCAGTTCTGAGGCTGCGCAGGCAACCGCACCTTGGAGCGCGTAACCCTGGCCCTCCTTTTTTGGAGGTCACATCCCTGTGGATGTGGCCTCCTCTTTTTTCACAAGCGTGTGCTACGGAATGTGGACGCGGCTGTGAGTAGAAATGTGGAGTTCACTGTGCTCTGAATAAGTGTCGCCTTTTCCACACGTGCCCGAAGGGTTTCCCACAGACGGCGGCGCGCGTAACACGAAAGTATGATTGCTCTCGCGCCGGCAGGGCACATCTCAACAGGCCCTACTTCCACTACTACATAGATATGAAAGAAGAGAAGAAGGAAGGCAGGGGGATTACGTCGTACGGGAAGCTGTCGCTCGGAACGATCAAGGTTTGGGCGGAGCAAAACGGGCGATGTAACCCTCGAGCTCCGCGAGTGAAGAAAAACTCTCCTCGACAATGGGGGTGAGGTCGCTCTCGCGCATCGCGATGGGAGCAACCAACAAGCCTTCACTCGAGAAAAAGTAGAGGGTGCGCGTGCCCTCTACACCCACCCAACGCCCGTCGGGGCGGCGGATGCGCGCCGCGGCGGGATCGAAACGCGTGTCCGTGGCGCGCTCCTGGGGTGTGGCCGTCTCTGGCCAGGCGCGAAGCACGACCCAGGTGACGTCCTCGCCGGAGCGCCCGTATTCCATCACCGTAAACCAGTTACCGACCAGGAAGCTGGCACCGGTCACGTCCTCGGGCGGCGGGGCCTTGCCGAGGAGCAGAGCCGAGGAGCCGACGGCGAGCATGAGCGCGAGTGCGGCTAGGGCGAGCAGCCAGATGGGCGCACCGCCGGATGGGGCCCGAGCGGGCGACCTGGAGGCGTGTAGGGACGCGGCATCCTGCAACGGCCGTGCAGAGCGCGAGGTGTGGGACACGCCGGTACCGGCCCCGGGGCGCGGCGGGGCATCGTTTCGAGTCATCTGGGGCATCACCGGTCACTGAGCAACAGCGGTGCCATATCCATCTCTCCCCGGGCACCCCCTTCAACTTATTTAATACGAATGGGTTGGACGGAAAACCACCGCGGAGGCCCGCGTTTTGCTCCGGTAAGGGGGATCGGGCGCGCGACCAGCGGTGCCTGCCGGCCCCATCGCGCCCCTCGACTCCTTGGAAAGGAGACGCGCGTGAAACGAAACCAACATTTCCTGTTATGCGCCGGGCTGCTGACGCTGGCGGCGGCGCTCCCGTTGCGGGCGCAGAGCGCGCGCAACACGGCGGAAGCCATCGCCGACGAGCGCCAGATCCAGGCCGAGCGCGCCGCGCTCGAGCGCGACCGCGAAGAAGCCGAGCGGTTCGCCGCGCTCATCAAGAGCCTCGAGAGCGCCCGCCGCGAGCGGGACCTCGAGCGCTATCTTCAAATCAACACCGCCCTGCGCGGGATGATGGCCCGCGAGGCCGACCAGGCCGGCCGCAAGGCGGCTCGGGCCCAGGCCGAGGTGGGGCAGAGCCGTCGCGAGGCGCGCGCCGAGGTCATGGAAGCGCACGCCAGCGGGCTGGCGCACGACGGCCTCCGGGCCCTGGACGACCGCCGGGACCTTCGCGACGACCGCCGCGATCGCGCCGCGATCTCGGCCCGTTCCTCGGAAATGGGGGCGCTCATCTCGCGGGCCGAGGCGCTGCTTCCCCGGGTGGAGGATGCCGACTTGGAAGCCTTCAGCGACAACGGCGTGGTCATGAGGCGGTTCCTCGACATCGTGCGCGCCGACCTGGCTGCCACGCAGCTCGAACTGGGCGAGGACCTCGGCGAGCGCCGCGAAGACCGCCGCGAGCGCGGCAGCGACCGGCGGAAGTAGCCCTCCCGGCGCGGGTTATCCACAATCTTCTCCTCCCGCATCCCGGCGTCTTGAACGGCGCCGGGCTGTGCGCTATAGTCGTTCTCCCACGGCCAGAGCGCCGGCGTTGGGGCACGGCGCCATCATCCGAACGGTACTTTTGCGATCATCCGCCTGCGCGGGAGGAGGTCAGGGCAGTGAGAATCACGGTCGACCAGAAGGACTTGCTCAAGGGCTTGCAGGGTATCTCGCAGGTTGTTCCAACCAAGACGTCGCTTCCCATCCTTTCGACATTCCTGCTGGAGAGTAAGGGCGACGGCAAGATTACGCTCACAGCGAACGACCTCGACGTGTCGCTCACCAACACGCTGGCGTGCGAGACCGCGGGAACCGGGGCGGTGGCCGTGCCCGGCAAGAAGTTTTTCGAGATCGCGCGCTCGCTGCCGGAGGACAAGGTGGAGATCGACGCGGATGGCGAACGCATCGCCATCAAGTGCCGCAAGAGCCGCTTCAAAATGGTGGGTAAGAACGCGGAGGAGTTCCCCAAGCTTCCCTCGCAGAAGCCGAAAGCAACTTTCGATATCAAGACGACGACGCTCGACGGGATGGTCAACAAGACCGCTTATGCCGTGTCCACCGACCTCACACGCCCGTCCTTGTGCGGCGTGCTGTGGGAGCTCAAGCAGGGCGCGTTCGCGATGGTCGCCACCGACGGACACCGGCTGGCCAAGGTAGAGCTGCCCGGCGCCGTTTCCGGCGTCGACGACGCAGACGTCATCGTCTCGCCCAAGGCACTCTCGCTCTTGCGCGGCCTGGCCGACGAGGTGGAGAGCGTGCGCATATCGCTCGCGGACAATCACATCACGTTCGACTTGGGCGAAAGCATCATCTACTCGCGTCTCCTCGAAGGACCATTCCCCGATTACAACCAGGTGATCCCCAAGAAGAACAGCAAAGAGCTTACCGTGAGCCGCTTCGAGCTCACCGACGCCTGCCGGCGCGTGGCCATTCTCTCCAGCGTGATCACGCACCAGATCAAGCTGGTCGTCGCCGACGACCACTTGACGCTGTCGGTGAGCACGCCGGACGTGGGCGAAGCGGTCGAGGAGCTCTCCTGCAGCTACAACGCCGACAAGATGGAAATCGGGTACAACGCGCGCTACTTGCTCGACATGCTCCGCACCGTCGACAGCGACGACGTGCTCTTCAGGCTCGACCGCAACGACAACGCCGGCGTGATGATGCCGGCGGACGACAGCGAGCTGAAGCATCAGTGTCTGCTGATGCCGCTGCGCCTGAGCGACTAGCGGCTGCGGCCACGTGCGCATCGAACGCCTCACCACGACCCACTTCCGCAATCTCGCCACACAGGCGCTGGCGTTCTCGCCCGGCGTGAATCTGCTCGTCGGCGAAAACGGGCAGGGCAAGACCAACGTCCTCGAAGCGATCTACTTCTTCAAGTTCGGCCGCTCGTTTCGCGCGGGGCGCGACGCGGAGGTGATCCGGCTGGGAGAACCGTTCTGCCGCGCCGAAGTGGCGGCCGTCTTCGACGACGGCGCGCGCGCCGACTTGGCCGCGTCGGTGGAGCGCGACGGCGGCAAGCGCGTCAAGATCGACGGAGAGGAGCTGCCGCGCCTCTCCGATCTGGTCGGACGCTTCCCCGCGGTGCTCTTCGGCCCGCTCGATCTCGAGCTCTCCGGCGGCGAGCCCGCCGAGCGCCGCCGCTTCGTGGACATGGTGGGCAGCATGACGGACCGCGCGTACATCGATGCCGCGCGCGCGTACCGCCGCATTCTCAATCAGCGCAATGCCGCCCTCAAGGCGAGGGCCAACGACTACGAACTCAACATATGGAACGAGCGCATCACGGGTGCCGGCGCCGAGCTCGTGACGCGCCGCCTAGCCGTGGTGGCGGCGCTCGAAGGCGAAGTGGTTGCGCAGGCGGGGGCGCTGGGTGCACCCTACGCGTTTTCTATGCGCTACGAATCGGCGCTCCTTCGCGACCGCGAGGCGCTGGCGGGCGGCCCCGACGGCGACGCCTCGGAGGGTGCCGCCACCCTAGCGGACGTGTACGCAATGGAGCTTGCCGCGCGGCAGAACGACGAACGCCGCCGCGGCACCACGCTCGTCGGCCCGCACCGCGACGACGTGGTACTCACCCTCGACGGCCGGGACCTGCGCCGCTACGGCTCGCAGGGGCAGCGGCGCCTCTTCGCCGTGCTCTTGAAGCTTGCCGAGCTCTCCCACCTGGAGCGCGAGCTGCGCGAGCACTGCGT
>JAOTVO010000331.1 GCA_029863355.1 Candidatus Krumholzibacteriia bacterium | reverse complement strand
GTTCGTGTAGGTCTTGTCTTGGCGCCCGAAGTCATCGGTGAAGTAGCGGAACTCCCCGCCGAACCGGCGACCGCCTTCCTTGGTGTTGATATTGATGACGGCGGACTGCGCGTTGCCGTACTCGGCGTCCATGCCGCCCGAGACGATCTCGGAGCCGGAAGTGCCCAACAACCCGACCCCCACCGTCGATCCGCCCAGCGGGTCGTCCACGGCCACGCCGTCGATCTGGATCTGCACCTCGCCGCTGCGCCCGCCGCGCACGTGCATCTCGTCACCCGACTTGACGATGCCGGCCTTGAGGGCCACGGCCTCGAGCACGTCGTCTACGGGCATCTCTTCGAGCTGCTGGGAGCTCACCGTACCGACGGTCTTCGACTCCGTCACCTCCACCATGGCCTTGTCCGCCGTGACCAGGATCTCCTGGGTCTTGGCCACGATGGTTTCCTCCATCGTGAAGTCCAGCTCGACGTCGGCCCCGGAGGCGACCACCACGCCCGTCTTCTCTTCGGCCTTGTACCCCATCATCATCGCTTTGATGGTGTACGTTCGCGCCGGCACACCCTTGATGGAGAACTTGCCGTCCGCGAGGCTCATCGCGCCCAGGCTGGTACCGACCAGGATGACGTTGGCGTAGGCGAGCGGCTTTCCGTCCTTCGCCTTCACGACCCCCGTGATCGTGCCCGTCTGCCCCAGTGCGACAACGGGAAGCGCCAGGACGAGCGCGACGGCGATCGCTGCCGCTCCCTTTCCCCTCTTCTCACCTCGGAACATACGCGAACCCCTTTCGCAACTCATCGGGGCGCCAGCGTGCGGCCCGGACGAACGCCGCCGCGAGGCGCGTGTCTTCAAGTATTCGCGGACGTGTGGGGTGCACCCGCGCGGCCTGGCCTATGCCGCTCAGGATTTCGATCAGGTGGGGTCACACTAGCACAATCGTGCGCAGGAATTCCAGCAATATCACTGACTTCAACGGTAATATAGGGAACCCCTCGCCGCGGTGTCAACACGCGCGTGCGCCATCGATGAGACGGTTGCGGATTTCGAGTGCGCATGCCTGCAATGAGTTCCATGACAATAGGTTACAAGCCAAGCCTGCGTGGGGTGGAGGCGCCTTCGCGGTGGGGTCCTGCGCGGGCGGCGGGCCCCTCGAGACCGGCGTGCCGCCCGGAACGGGCTGTGCGGGGCAACGCTCGAGGGGCACCCGGGGGAGGTGGCCCGGCAGTGGTGCCGCTAAGCAGTATGTTAACGATCCGGCTCCGCGTCAAGGCGCAATCGGGCCGTGCCGGAAAAATGGCGGGACGATTCGCCCGGCCTACTTCTCGTGGAGCCAACAGGCAACCAGGCGGCCCGGCTCGACCTCGCGCAGCGACGGCGCCTCCTCGCTACACACCTGCATGGCGTGCGGGCAGCGCGGGTGGAAGGCGCAGCCGCGGGGCACGTTGCTCGGGCTGGGGACGTCTCCGGGCAGGATCACGCGCTCGCTCTTGTGCGTGGGGTCCAAGCTGGGGATGGCGCTGAGCAGGGCCTGCGTGTAGGGGTGCTGGGCGTCCGCGTAGAGCCTTCCTGCGTCCGTCAGCTCGACGATGCGTCCGAGGTACATCACGGCGACGCGATCGCTGATGTACTCCACCACGCCCAGGTCGTGCGCGATGAAGAGGTAGGTGAGCCCGAGCGACTCCTGGAGATCCTTCAGCAGGTTGACGATCTGCGCCTGGATGGACACGTCTAGGGCGCTCACCGGCTCGTCGGCGATGATCAGGTCCGGGGCCACGGCCAGGGCGCGGGCGATCCCCACGCGCTGGCGCTGCCCGCCCGAGAACTCGTGCGGGTAGCGGTTCATATGCTCCGCGGGGATACCGACGCGCTCGAGCAGTTCGGCCACGCGCTCGCGGACCGCGTCCCCCGTGGCCAGCTTGTGGATGCGGATGGCCTCGCCGATCATGCTGCCGATGGTCAGCCGCGGATTGAGCGAGCCGTACGGGTCCTGGAAGACGATCTGCATGCGCTTGCGCATGCGGCGCATGTCCCTGCGCCCCAGAGAGAACAGCGACGTTCCCTCGAGGCGCACGTCGCCGGAGGTGGGATCCGACAGGCGCAGGATGACCCGCGCCAGCGTGCTCTTGCCACAGCCCGACTCTCCCACCAATCCGAGCGTCTCGCCGCGGTATATGTCGAAGCTCACCCCGTCCACGGCCCTGACCTGGCCGACGACGCGCGAGAGGACGCCGCGCCGGATGGGGTAGTGCTTGACGACGTCGTCGACCTCGAGCAGCACCTCCCCGCGGGGCCGCGCCGAGTGCTCGCCGAGCATGACGTCTACTTCGAGGTCAGGCACGATCGATGTCCTTCCAGCAGCGCATCCAGTGCCCCTCTGCGAGTTCGCGCAGCTCGATCGATTCGTTGTCGCACCGGTATTCGCCGTGCTTGCAGCGGTCGGAGAATCGGCACCCCGAGGGCAGGTCCAGCGGGTCCGGCACCTTGCCCGGAATCACCTTGAGGCGCGTTCCGCGCGTGGCCAGCCGCGGTATCGATTCCTGAAGGCCGCGCGTGTAGGGGTGGCGCGCGTCCTTGAAGATCTCCAGCACGGTCCCCTCCTCCATCACTTTTCCCGCGTACATCACGACCACGCGGCCGGCCATCTCCGCGATCACGCCCAGGTCGTGGGTGATGATGAGGATGGCCATGTTGAAGCGCTCCTGCAGCCCCTGCAGGAGGTCCAGGATCTGCGCCTGGATGGTGACGTCCAGCGCCGTCGTGGGCTCGTCCGCGATGAGCAGGCTGGGGTTGCACGAGAGGGCCATGGCGATCATTACCCGCTGGCGCATGCCCCCGCTGAGCTGGTGCGGGTAGGAACGCGTCACGCGGCGCGGGTCCGGGATCTTCACCAGCGAGAGCATCTCGAGGGTGCGCTCGTAGGCCTCGCGCTTGCCGACCCTCTGGTGCAGCATGACCGCCTCGGCCACCTGGTAGCCGCAGGTGAACACGGGGTTGAGACTCGTCATCGGCTCCTGAAAC
>JAOTVO010000330.1 GCA_029863355.1 Candidatus Krumholzibacteriia bacterium | reverse complement strand
CCGCGCCCCGAAGGAGACGGCCTCCTGCGTCGCCGCGAGCGCGTCGGCCCGCTGAGCGACGAGACCGCCATCGACCGCCCCGTCCATGCGCGCCGCCGCTGTCCCCGGTTCCGGAGAATAGGTAAAGATCCCCAGAGAATCAAACCGGAATTCCTCCACGAAGGCCTGCAGTTCCTCGAACTCGGCTTCGCCCTCCCCGGGAAACCCGACGATCACCTCGCTGCGCAGCACCACGTCGGGGAGCGCGGCGCGTACGCTGGCCAGGACCGACTCGAGGTGACGGCGGTCGTACCCGCGCTTCATGCGCGTGAGCAGGCGCGAAGAAGCGTGCTGGACGGGAATCTCGAGATAGTGGACCACGCCCGGCGTCTCCAGCAGGCGCCGTACGTGCGCGACATCGAGTCCCGCGGGGTGCACGTAGAAAACGCGGATCCACTCCACGCCGGTCCGCGAAAGGTCGGCGGCCAGGTCCGCGATGCGGGCGCGACCGTCGCGCCAGGACACGATGTCCTGCGCCAGCAGCGTTACTTCGCGCACGCCGCGCGCCACGAGCCCCTCCACCTCGACCACGATGTCCCGCGCGGGGCGCGCCATCTGCCGGCCGCGAATGGCGGGGATGGCGCAAAACGTGCAGGCGCGATTGCAGCCCTCCGCCACTTTGACGTAGGCCGTGTGCGGCGCGGTGAGGAGGTCGCGCCCCACCAGGGCGGCAAAGCGGTCCGCGCCGCGCCCGCTCACCACGCGCCCGGCCCGCTGCTTCGTCGCCGCCAGCAACTCGGGCAGCCGCGCGTGGGCGCCGGAGGGCAGGAAGTGATCCACCATGGGCAGCGCGCGCGGCAAGTCCAGGCCTCGGTGGCGGGGCAGGCACCCCATCAGTACCAGGCGCTTGCCGCGGTCCTTGTAGGCGCCCAGGCGCTCCACCTCCTCGACGGTCTCGCGCCACGACGCCTCCATAAACGAACAAGCAGAGACCACCAGCACGTCGGCCGCCGCCGGGTCGTCGGTGACGGAAAAACCCGATCGGCGCAGCAGCGTCAACGAAGCCTCGCTGTCGACGAGGTTCTTGGGGCAACCGAGCGTCACGAGATGCACGTTCATGCGTGGCGTACTCCGCGGGGCTCACTCGTCGGCCGGCCGCCGCGCGGCGTCGATGTACACCTCGCGCGGCTTCGATCCCTCGGGCGGACCGACCACGCCCCGTTGCTCGAGCTGGTCCAGCAGCCGCGCCGCGCGCGCGTAGCCGACGTGGAGCTTGCGCTGCAGGAGCGAGGTGGAGCCCTGGCGGTACTGCACCACCACGCCCATGGCGTCGGCAAATAGCGGGTCCACGTCGTCGTCCATCGCGGCGGTGCCCGCCCGCGTGGCGGTCAAGTCGAGGTGCGATTCGTCGAACTCGTACGACTGCCAGTGCGCGATCAAGCGCTCGATCTCGCGCTCCGACAGCCAGGCGCCGTGCAGGCGCAGCGGCTGGGGATGCTGCGAGTCCATGTACAGCATGTCGCCCCTGCCCAGGAGCTTGTCCGCCCCTATGGTGTCGATGATCGTGCGCGAGTCCACCTTGGTCGCCACGCGAAACGCGATGCGCGTGGGGAAATTGGCCTTGGTCCTGCCGATGATGACGTCGACGCTGGGGCGCTGCGTGGCCAGCACCATGTGAATCCCCGCCGCACGCGACATCTGCGCCAGACGCGCCAGGAGCGTCTCCAGGTCTACGCCCTTGGCCAGCGCCAAGTCGCCCAGCTCGTCCACGATGACCACGATGTACGGCAGCCGCTGCAGCGGCTCGCCGCCCGGCCCCAGCGTCCGCCCCATGGCGACCTTGGTATTGAAGCTCTCGATGTTGCGCACGCCCTGCTCGCGGAACATCTCGTTGCGGCGCCCCATCTCCACGACCAGGTATTCGAGCACCTTGGCCGCCTCCTTGGGGTCGGTGACGACGCGGTGCATCAGGTGCGGGATGCCGTTGTACATCGAGAGCTCCACCATCTTGGGGTCGACGAGGAGGAGCTGGACGTCGCTCGGGCGGTACTGGAAGAGGATGCTGGCCAGGATCGTATTGAGGCACACGCTCTTCCCCGAGCCCGTGGTTCCGGCGATGAGCAGGTGCGGCGTCTCGCAGAGATTCATCACGAACGGCTGCCCCACGACGTCGACGCCCACGGCGATGGCCAGCCCGCCCAGCCGCTGCTTCTCGCTGATCTCCCCCAGCACGTCGGCGAAGTACACGATGCGGCTGCGCGGATTCGGAATCTCGATGCCGACGGCCGCGCGCCCGGGAATGGGCGCGATCATGCGCAGGCTGCGCGCGCGCAGAGCCAGCGCCAGGTCGTCGGCGCGGCTGACGATCTCCTTGATGCGCACGCCCGGCGCGGGCTCGAACTCGAAGGTCGTGACGACCGGTCCGTGGTGCACGGCGGTCACCCGGCCCTCCACGCCATAGTTGACGAGTTTCTCCTCGACCACCGTGCTCCAGTTCTTGAGCTCGTCGCGCGAGTAGCCCGCGCCCTCTGTCTGGACAGCGGTCTCGAGCAGAGACATGGGCGGCAAGGACGCCCGCTCCAGCGGTACGCGCTTGTCGGCCGGGGCGGGTCTTTCCGCTCGCGCGCCGGCCGCGGGCCGCGCCGGTCGCCGCCGCGGCAGTGCAGCCTCCGAGATCGCCACCGCCGGCAACGCCTCGTCCGACGCCATGCGCGCCGGCCGCGTCCGTTCCTCCGGCGGTTGCCAGCGCGGCGCCAGCGTCGCCGCCGCGCCCGGCACCTCCGGCCGGCTGGCCGCCGCGACCATCTCCGGCTCGCTCGTCCGCCGCGCGCGCCGCCACCCCCGCCAGCGCTCGACCCCGGCGCGCAGCGCCACCTCGGCCCGCCGCGCCACGCCGGCCGCCGCACGCGCGAGGGCGGCACTCGCCTGCAGTACCACGCGGCCCCCGCGCCCCGCCTCGGACAGGCCCACCAGGAGGACGGCGGCCACGAGCGCGATGGCGCTGCCGATGTCGCCGAGCACGCTGCGCAAGGCGCCGGCGACCCAGTCGCCGACGCGTC
>JAOTVO010000329.1 GCA_029863355.1 Candidatus Krumholzibacteriia bacterium | reverse complement strand
CGGAGGTGTACGTGTTGACGAAGGAGGAGGGGGGCCGGCACACGCCGTTTTTCAAGGGTTACCGGCCGCAGTTTTACTTCCGGACGACGGATGTGACGGGGTCGGTGGAGCTGCCGGGGGGGGTGGAGATGGTGATGCCGGGGGACAACACGAAGATGACGATCGAGCTGATCACGCCGATCGCGATGGAAGAGCAGTTGCGGTTTGCGATTCGCGAGGGCGGCCGGACGGTCGGCGCGGGCGTGGTCACGAAAATCTTGAAATGAGGCGGACGGGCGGATGGGGCGGGCGTGACCGCCCGACCGCTCGACTGGCGAGGTGATCATGCCGCGCGAGAACATCATCTTGGAGTGCACGGTGTGCAAGGACCGGAACTACTTCAGCACGAAGAACCGGCGTACGCATCCCGAGCGCGTGGAGTGGCGCAAGTACTGCCCCCGGTGCAACAAGCACCAGGCGCATAAGGAATCGAAGTAGCCGTGAGCGCAGAGACGCTGCCGACCGCACCGGGCGGCTTCCCGGGGCGCGCGCGCCGGTTCTACCTGGACGTGCTGGGCGAGATGCGCAAGGTGACCTGGCCCACGCGCGACGAGGTCCGCAAGGCGACGCTCGCGATCATCGTGTTCGTCGGGATCCTCGGGATCACGATCGGCTTGATGGACTCGGTGTTTCAGACCGTGCTCGTCAAGCTGGTGGCGCGGTTGTTCTGATGGACGAGCATCGCTGGTACGCCATTCAGACGACGGCGGGGCACGAGAACAAAGTCCGGTCTCTCGTCCAGCGCCGGATCGGGGAGGATTCGCGCCCCGAGGACGAGCGGCCGATCCGGCGGGCCTTGGTTCCCACGCAGGAAGTCGTGGAGATCAAGAACGGGAAGAAGGTCACGGTGGAGCGGAAGATGTACCCCGGGTACGTGCTGGTGGAGATGGTGATGAATCAGGAGACGATCCACACCATCAACAGCATCCAGGGCGTCATCAAGTTCGTGGGCACGGGCCGCCTCCCCCAAGCGCTTCGCCAGGACGAAGTCAATCGCCTGCTCGGAATCGAGGAGGCGGTACCCGAAGAGGAGCCGCAGCTCGATATTCCGTTCCTCGTCGGGCAGGTCGTCGAGATCACCGAAGGACCGTTTACGGAGTTCAGCGGAACGGTCGAAGAAGTGCTGCCCGACAAGGGCAAGGTCCGAGTCGCCGTCTCGCTGTTCGGGCGCCCGACCTCCGTCGAGCTCGACTACCTGCAGTTGAAGGCGCACTAAGCCGCCTGCCCCGACCACGGGGGAGTCCACGTGGCAGCTCACGACGCGTGAGCGAGAGGAGACGACGATGGCAAAGCCCATCATGACGATGGTCAAGCTGCAGGTACCGGCCGGACAGGCGACGCCGGCGCCGCCCGTTGGGACGGCATTGGGTCCCCACGGCGTGAACATCATGGATTTCGTCAAGCAGTTCAACGCACGCACCCAGAGTGCGGCGGGGATGGTGACGCCGGTTGAGGTGACGATCTACCGCGATCGCACCTTCACGTTCATCACGAAGACACCCCCGGCGGCGGTACTGCTCAAGAAGGAAGCGGGCCTGGAGAAGGGGTCTCCGACTTCGAACCGTCAGAAGGTCGGCAGCGTGACCCGCGAGCAGGTGCGCAAGATCGCCGAGCTCAAGATGCCCGACCTCAACGCGACGTCGCTCGAGGCCGCGATGAAGATGATCGCCGGGACGGCGCGCTCTGCGGGTATCGAGGTGGTGGACTGATGCGTAGCCACGGCAAGCGTTTCCGAGCCGCGGCGGCCACCATCGAGGCGCGCCGCCCCTACGCCGCGCGGGACGCGCTGGAGCGCGTTCGGACGGCGGCCACCGCGAAGTTCGACGAATCCGTGGACGTCGCCGTACGCCTCGGCGTCGATCCGAAGCACGCCGACCAGATCGTGCGGGGCACCGTTTCCCTGCCTCACGGGACCGGGAAGACCGTCCGCGTGCTGGTGATCGCCACGGGCGACAAGGTGCAGGAAGCGACCGCCGCCGGCGCAGACTACGTGGGGGTCGAGTACGTCCAGAAGATCAAGGAGGGCTGGCTCGACACCGATGTGATCGTGGCCACGCCCGACGTGATGGGCCAGCTTGGCCCGCTGGGCAAGATCCTCGGGCCGCGGGGCCTGATGCCCAATCCCAAGGCGGGGACGGTCACGATGGACGTGGGCCGGGCGGTCAAGGAGCTCAAGGCAGGGAAGATCGAGTTCCGGGTGGACAAGGCCGGGATCGTGCACGCGGCGATCGGCAAGAAGTCGTTTGCAGTGGACAGCCTGGCGGACAATCTCCACGCGTTCATGGAGGCGGTCCTGCGGGCGAAGCCGTCGGCGGCGAAGGGGACCTATGTGCGCTCCGTCACCGTCTCGAGCACGATGGGACCGGGGGTGCGCGTGGATACGCAGGGGTACCACCCATGATCGCCACACGAGAGCGGAAACAGGAAACGGTGGAGTTGCTCGCCGGCCGGCTCAAAGGCTCGCCGACGATCTACCTGACGGATTTCACCGGTCTCAACGTCGCGCGGCTGACCGATCTCCGCCGCCGGCTGCGAGCGGCCGGTGTCGAATACGTCGTCGTGAAGAACACGCTGGCGAAGCGGGCGTTCGACGCGGCGCAGGTTTCAGGGCTCGAGGCGCACCTGGCCGGGCCCACCGGCCTGGTGCTGGCGGGGACGGATCCGGTCTCGGCCGCGAAGGTGCTGGCGGACTTCGCGCGCGAGCACGAGCACCTCGCGGTCAAGGTGGGATTGGTGGAGGGCAAGGCGATCGCGGCCGAGCAGGTGAAGCGGCTCGCGCAGCTGCCATCGCGGATGGAGCTCCTGGGTCAGGTGGGTGGGGCGCTGCAGGCGCCGATGGCGGGATTCGTCGGCGCATTGAACGGACTGCTAATGATGATGGTGGGTGCCCTCGAGGCGCTCAAGGACCAGCGCGCTTCGGGCGCGGCCTCTTAACCGGGTAGGAGAGAGACAATGGCGACCCAGACCATGAGCAAGGACGACATTCTCGAAGCGATCGGTAACATGTCGGT
>JAOTVO010000328.1 GCA_029863355.1 Candidatus Krumholzibacteriia bacterium | reverse complement strand
GTTGGCGCGCGCCAGCGCCGAGAGACCGATCAGCGCGCCCGCCGCCGCGAACGCCGCCGTCTTGCCGTTCGCCGCGCCGCGCGCGAGCATCACCAGGGCGCCCAGGTTGAGGAGCGTGCCCAGCCACGTCATGAGCAGGTGCCCCTCGTAGAACGTGATCGTCCCGTAGAAGCAGAGGCAGAGCGCCCCCACCAACCCCACCGAGGGCCGGAACACCATGCGCCCCAAGACGAACGTGAGTGCCACCGCCGCCGAGCCGCCCAGCGCCTGCAAGAGGCGCACGACGGTGAGGTCGCGGCCGAACACCGCGTAGACCAGCCCCAGCACGTACGGGTAGAGCGGCCCCATGAAGAAGGCGCCCGGCCGCAGCACCTGCCCCCCCGCGATGTCCCGTGCCATCGCGTCGTAGTAGGCCGAGTCCATGATGGGGACGCGCGCGAAGAGCGCGTCGCGCGTTTCCAGCACGTAGGCGAGCTTGAGCAGGAAGGCGAGGGCGGCGAGCACCAGCGGCCACGCCGGCCGCTCGTCCAGCATCTCGTCGAGCCGCCCGAAGTAGCGCTCGATGGCTGCCGCCGCACGCATCATGACACGCGGAAGATACGCGAGGTCGCGGCGGCGCGGCAAGCGAATCCCCTTCCGCGGCGGCCTCGCGCCGTGCTACGCTCGCCTTCCACACGTCATTTCGAGGAGATCACCATGACGCACCGGACCCAACGCGATGAGCTGCTCGCCCATCTGGTCGCGCACGCCGTGCGCACGGGCGAGTTCACGCTGGCGTCGGGCAAGAAGAGCAATTACTACGTCAACGGCAAACTCACCACGCTCGACGCGCGTGGCGCCTATCTGGTGGGGCGGGTCTTTCTGGCCATGGTCGCCGACGACGTCCCCGACGCGGTGGGCGGGCTCACGCTGGGCGCCGACCCCATCGTGGGCGCGATGATCGCGTTGGCCGGCCTGGAGGACCTGCCGCTCAAGGGTTTCATCGTGCGCAAGGCCTCCAAAGAGCACGGCACGAAGTCGCAGGTCGAGGGGCCGCTCGCCGACGGCGACCGCGTGGTCGTCGTGGAAGACGTGGTGACGACGGGCGGCTCGTCGCTCGTGGCGATCGAGGCGGTGCAGGCGATGGGCTGCCGGGTGAAGAAGGTGCTCGCCGTGGTCGATCGCGAGGAGGGGGGACGGGAGAACCTCGGCGCGCGCGGCATTGCGCTGGAGGCGATCTTCACCGCGCGCGAGCTGCTCGCGGCGGCGGCGGCGCAGGGCTAGTCCTGGCGACGCACGAACACGTGCGCGGTGCGCCCGAGGAGACGCCCGAGCACGAGCCCGCCCATGGGCACGAGCACGGCGACGGTCGCGCCGAGGAGCACGTTGCCCGCCACCGGAATCCCCTTGGTCGCCACCCACAGCATCCCGCCCACGAACGCCAGCACGAGCAGGAAGAGCACGCTCAGGATGTACTCCATCTCCATGCGCAGCGCCGCGCGCACCACGCGAACGGGGTCGAGCGCGGCCAGCGGTTGGCGCGCGGCGGCCGTGACGGCGGCGGCGGGCAGGTAACCCACGGCGGCGAGCACGGCCATCACGGTGAGCACGGGGCTCCTCAATAGGTACTCGAGTGCCGTGTCAGCGACGGAAGAGTCGATGAACATCAGGCCGCGCGCGATGCCGAAGAAGAGCGCGGTCAGGAGCGCGCAGGACCCGGCCCACGCGAACAGGGGAAGCACGACCTCGCGCAGCGGGTCGGCGAGCGCGCGGTGCCACAGGGGCGGCAGCGAGGCGCCGCCGGCGGCCTCGCGCATCACCTGCTGTCCCCACGCGAAGGCGAGCACCGCGATGGCGATCGTCCCGTGCGGGACGAAGGCGAGCACGGTGAAGACCAGCGCCGGCAGGGCCACGTAGAGTGGACCGCGCGCGAAGGGAAAGCGCCACAGCTCGCCGAGGTCGTCCCACAGGGCGTTGGGGCGCTGGATCAGCCGGAACGTGCGGGCTTCGCCCCGCGCGAAGCGGCGGCGCACCTCTTGCGCGGTGCGGGGGTGGTACGGGTGCGCTTCGAGGGCGGCCTGAAAGTGCCCGCGCGCGGCGTCGCGGTCGCCGAGCTCGAAGGCGAGCCGTCCTGCTTCGGCGAGCACATCGACCGCGTCGGGGCGCTCGCTCAGGCGCGCCAGCGTGGCCTGGTAGTCGCCCTGCAGCGCCTCGCGCGTGGCGGCCGTCTCGTCGCCGCCCGGGGTGCGCGATGACGCGCGCGCGAAGACCGCGCGCAGATCGGTCTCCTCGGCGCACACCCACTCGTTCTTATCGGGCAGAAAGACGCGCGCGCCCGGCGTGAGCGCTCCGGACTCGCAGAGGCTCTCCAGGTCGTCCCAGGTCCACTGCTCTTCCTGGGTCGCGCCCTCGCGGAGGACGAAGTACGGCGTATCGGTCTTCATGACATCGGGATGCGGGCTCCAGCCAAGACCGCGGATGGCCAATGAGGTGCACGGCGCGTGCCAAACCAGGGCCCGAAAAGAGACCGGCCCGCCAGGGGCGGGCCGGTCTCTGCAAGTGGAGGAGCGGAAAAGGCTTTCTTGCCTCAGGTCATGGTTTCGTGACGGGTCTGTTTCCTCGCCCGCAGGAACACACCGGCGCCGACCAGGCCGGAGGTCAGGAGCAGCCACGTGGCGGGCTCGGGTGCGGGGTGCACGCCCGACATCTTGACCACGAGGTCGTCGTAGGAACGATCGTAGTGCGAGTAACCCGACCAGCGGCTTTGCCATGCAATCAAGTAGGAACCCGACTCCAACGGATCCTCGTAGAAGAGCGCCTGGACGGCCCCGAACTTGTTGAACGCGCTGTACGAGTACGAGCGCGTCTGCCGCCACCAGAAGCGGGGATCGCGCTCCTCGATGTAGAAGCCGTAGGTCGAGTTCGAGGGCTCGAAGTTCAGCAGGCGCGTCGCACCTTCCCGGGCGCCCGCCCCGAAGACCTCGTGGTGGCGGTAGATCGTGTCCCACCGCCGCTGCCGGCTCTCGAGGAGACCGAAGCGAAGGCCGTTGAAGCCCGAGGAGCGGCCGAGGA
>JAOTVO010000327.1 GCA_029863355.1 Candidatus Krumholzibacteriia bacterium | reverse complement strand
ACCCAGCGCGTGAGCGTCATACCGATTTGCGAGCCGAATCCCGCCGCCAGCCGCAGCGCGTAGCGCACGGGATAGCTGCCGCCCACCGAGAGGTTGAGGCGGCCGAGCTCGGGATCGACCTCCTTGAAGTTCGGAACGGCGGGGACGAGACCCGTCTCCAGGATCTTCAGGGCGACGGCGTCTTCGATGGCCACGCCCATTGGGTGTCCCGTGTAGCCCTTGGTGTTGGCGACGACGATGTCGGTGGCGGCCTCGCCGAACACGTGGCGCAGCGCTTCCACCTCCGCCGACGCGCTGCCGCCGCGCGCCGGGGTGTACGTCTCGTGCGACACGAACACGGTCTCGCGCGCAATCTCGCGCCGGTCGATTCCCCAATCGCGTTCGGCACGCGCCACCACGTCTTCCATGATCCCGCGGATGTGGCCGACGTCGAGGCGCGTACCGTGGAAGGCGCTGTTTGCCATCCCGGTGGAGAGCACCTCTGCAATGGGACGGACGCCGCGCTCCTGCGCCGCGTCCGCACGCTCCACGACGATCCCCGCTGCCCCCATTCCGATGAGGAGACCGTGGCGGCGGCGATCGAAGGGCACCGCTGCGTCTTCGACCAGCTCGTCCGTCGCGGCCGCCCCCGACGCGAGGAATCCGGCCCCGAACCATTCGAGGAGGTTCTCCGAGGTGATGTTGTCCGCCGAGATCACGATCACGCGCCGGCACATCCCCTGGCGGATCCAGTCGCGCGCCAGGCCGACCGCCTGCGTGCCGCTGGCACAGGCGCTGTTGATCTGCGTGTTCGGCCCGCGCGCGCCGATGTACTCGGCGAACTGCGAGTGCCCCATGGCCAGCACCCTGAAGAGGAAGCGCCGGTCGAACTGGAAGGGTGCGCGCTCGACCTCTGCCCGCAACAGATCGATCCGGCTCTCAAGCTCGGAAAGCACCTCGCTTCCGTCCCCGCGTACCGTCACGCGGGAGCGCAGCGACTCCAGCTCGGAGAGGCGCAGGCGGCGCGCTCGGTCCTCGTGGTAGCCGTTGAGGTAGCCGGCGAACGCGTCGTAGCCCGGGAACGCGGAGGCGAAGATCACGCCCGTCTCGTCGCGCAGTTCCTCCGGCAGCATCCACCGGTCGGGCAGGCGCGTGCCCCGCGTGGTGGTCTTGTAGCGCATCACCAGCGGGATCCCGGCGTCGCGCAGCGCGTCGATGCCGGCGCCGATGGCGAGCATGGAGGTGACGTCGAGCGCGGCCAGGCGATCCTCCGGGAAGCCGAAGTCGCCCGCGAGGTCGATCGCGCCAGCGCGCGCCGCCAGCTTGATCACGTCGCCCGGGTCGTCGATGGTCTCGAAACGAGCGTTGCCGTCGCCCGACTTGACCAGTCGCGTGATGGCCTTGTCGGCCATCGCGCGCCGGTGGCGCATGGGCACTGCGTCGATGAACTGCTCGCCGCGCAGGATGCGCTCGACGTTGAGATCGTCGAATACCCTCTCGGTGCCTGGCAGTCCCACCGACGCCCCGGTGATCACCACCGCGCGCTCGGGCTCCGGTGGCGCAGCCGGCGCGCGCGCGCGCGCCTCCGCCGCTCGTCCCACGCCGAGCCCCGCCGCGTAGAGCCCGCACAGCGCCTGGTTGAACGACTCCACGCCCCCAATACGCGGGTGGTTGGTGAAGAGCGTGACCACGTCTTCGTTCCCGCCGACCACGTCCGAGGCGAAACCGTAGAGCGCGCGCTTGGGGCCGACCTCCACGAACAGGCGTGCGCCGGCATCATAGAGTGTGCGCAGGCCCTTTACGAACTGTACCGGCGAGGCCACCTGCTTGGAGAGGATGTCGATCATCTCGGGCTCCGCGCCCGGACCCATGGGATAGAACTCGCCGCTGATGTTGGCCACGATGGGCACCTCGGGTGGGCGCAGGCCCATGCCCTCGAGGATCGGCCCCAGGGCGGCGCTGGCCGCAGCCACGGTCCGCGTGTGGAAGGCATGGCTCACCGGGAGCGGCGTCGCCGTGAAACCCGCTTCGCGCACCGCATCGATCGCCCGCTCCACGGCGGCGGAATCGCCGCCGATGACGGCCTCCTTGGTGCTGTTGATGTTGGCGACGACCACGTACCCGTCGACAGACGCGAGAATGTTTTCCACCTCGTCGATGGGACCGAAGACGGCCGCCATCTTTCCGTTGTCCTCTCTGGAGGCACGGGTCATCTCGCCGCCGCGCGCGCTCACTGCTCGCAGCCCGTTGGCAAAGGAGATGGCGCCGGCGGCGACCAGCGCGCCATACTCGCCCAGGCTGTGCCCCATCACTAGGTCCGGCGCGATGCCGTAGGCGCCGAGCAGGCGCGCGAGCGCGGTCTCGGTGGCGAGGACGGCGGGCTGCGTGATGACGGTCTGGCGCAGCTCGTGCTCCGCGTCGGCCATGGCCTGCTTGTCCGCGCCGTCGAAGAAGATGTAGTCGGAGAGCGCTTTGGGCAGGAGCGGTTCCATCACGCCGTCGGCTTCCGCGTAGGTCTCGGCGATCACCGGCTCGATCGCGCGCACATCCCGCAGCATGTTCACGTACTGCGAGCCCTGACCCGTGAAGAGGAACGCCACCTTGGGCGGCTCGCCGCGGCCCACGAAGATGCCCTTGGCCCGCAGCATGCGCCAGCGCGCGGGTTCGTTCTTCGCGAAGGCGTCCAGGGCGGAGGTGATCTTCGCGGCCAGCTCGGCGGCATCGCCGTAGTCGATGGCCACGCGCACGCTCGCGTTGAGGTCGCGCTCCGCAGGCGCCTCGGGCGCGCGCGCGCGGCCGGCCTTCGCGTCGGCCAGCGCGGCGCGCAGACGATCACAGACCGCCGTCTCGTCGCCGGCGCCGCACAGGAGCACGCCGCGAAGCGGCGCCTTGGGTGCTGCTTGCGCCGCCGGCGCGCGCCAGCCGCGCCCCGCCCGAGCGCGTCCCTCGCGCCGGGATTCCTCTGCGATCCGGCCCGGGACGTACTCCTCCATCACGGTATGGAAGTTGGTGCCCCCGAACCCGAAGGCGCTCACACCGGCCCGCCGCACACCGCCGGCGTCGGTCTCCCACAGTGCCAAGTCCGTGTTCACGCGA
>JAOTVO010000326.1 GCA_029863355.1 Candidatus Krumholzibacteriia bacterium | reverse complement strand
GGGTGCTTGAGGTTGGCGCGCGCCGCCACCGCGACGGCGGGCACCTCGCGCAGCCGCGCGCGCACGTTGTGCAGCCGCGCCTCCAGCGGCGCGAAGTCGCGGGCGAGGAGGTTGTAGATGGCCCCGCCCATGTTGTAGTAGAGGGGGTTCCACTCCCACTCGCGGATTGTCTCGTCGAGGAAGATCATGCGCTCGAGGTTCGATTCGAGGATCGCATGGTCGATGCGGTTGGCCGCGCCGAGCTGGTCGCGCGGGATGGCGCGCAATGCCGAGAGGGTCTCGCGGTTGAAGGCGACACGCCGCGCGATGGCCTTGCGACTGCGGTCGGTGAGGCGGCCGTCGTAGCGGTGCTCTCCGAGCTGCGTGGCCCATTCGGGATCCAGCTCGAGGAGCTTGTCGGTGCACCCGTTGGCGAGTGCCACGAAGCTGTCGTCGTCGCTCGCGCGCGCCGGTCCCGCCGGGGCCACGACCACGAACGCCACGCATACAATGCCGAGCAGGGCTTTTCTCATTGCTGTCGTTCCCTTCTGGTTTCCCGGCGCGCGGACGCTATGGCGTGCGCAGCACCATGAGACGGATCTCGGTCATCTCTTCCATGGCGAACCGGATGCCCTCGCGGCCCAGCCCGCTCCCCTTCACGCCCCCGTAGGGCATGTGGTCGACGCGCCACGAGGGTACGTCGCCGATCACCACACCGCCCACCTCCAGGCGGTCCCAGGCGCGGTGGGCCTTGTAGATGTCGCGCGTGAACACGCCGGCCTGCAGGCCGTAGTCGCTGTCGTTCACCTCGGCCAGCGCGGCGTCGAAGTCGGTGAACGGCGAGAGCACGGCGACCGGCCCGAAGACCTCGCGCGCGCACACCTCGGCGTCGCGCGGCGCACCCTCCAGGAGCGTGGCCTCGACCATCGCGCCCTCGCGCCGCCCGCCGCAGAGCACGCGTGCGCCGCGCGCAACGGCACGCTTGATCCAACTCTCCACGCGCTCGGCCTCGTCCGTGGAGATCATGGGGCCGACGAACGTCTTCTCGTCCTTGGGGTCGCCGGCGACGAGCGCGCGCGTGGCCGCGACGAGCTTCTCCCTGAAGGCCTCGTAGATGTCCGCGTGCGCGATAATGCGCTGCACGCTGATGCAGCTCTGCCCGGACTGGTAGAAGGCGCCGAAGATGATGCGCGCGACGGCGTCGTCGAAATCGGCGTCGGCGTCCACGATGCAGCCGGCGTTGCCGCCCAGCTCGAGGGTGACGTGGGCGCGCTGCACGCGCGCGCGCAGCGCCCAGCCCACCTCGGGCGAGCCGGTGAAGCTCAGGTGCCGGATGCGCGCATCCTCGGCGAAGCGCGCCGCGTCTCGCCCCGGCACGGGCAGAATGGAGAAGGCGCCCCCGGGGAGGTCGGTCTCGGCCAGCACCTCGCCGATGATGAGCGCCCCCACGGGCGTGGCCGAGGCGGGCTTCAGCACGAAGGGACAACCCACCGCGACGGCGGGGGCCACCTTGTGCGCGGCCAGGTTCAGCGGAAAATTGAAGGGCGTGATGAAGCTGCACACGCCAGCGGGGACGCGCTTCCACATGCCGGTGTAGCCGCTCGCGCGCGCCGAGATGTCGAGCGGCAGCACCTCGCCGGTCATGCGCACTGCCTCCTCGGCAGCCACGCGGAAGGTGTCCACCAGGCGCGTCACCTCGCCGCGCGCGTCGCGGATGGGCTTGCCCGCCTCGACGCAGAGCGCCATGGCCAGCTCCTCGGCGCGTTCGGCGAAGCGGCCCGCGCAGTGCGCCAGCACCGTCTGGCGCTGGTAGGCGCGCATGTCCCGCATTGCGGCGCGCGCCGCTTCCGCCCGCGCGAAGGCCTCGGCCACGGCCGCGTCGTCGGCCAGGGCCACGCGCGTAGCCACCTCTCCGGTGTACTTGTCGCTCACCTCGAGGTCGGCGTTGGCCGCGACGGCCCGGTTGGCCAGGTAGTAGGGGTATCGCTCCTTCAACATCGTCCGCCTCCGCGCGCGCGTGCCTTCACAGCACGTCCGCCTTGATCACGTTGGTCGTCGCCGGCTCGTGGATGGGCACGCCCGCCACCAGCACGATGCGGTCGCCCTTGCGCCCGATGCCGTCGCGCAGCACGGCGCGCTTGGCCTCGGCGACCATGCGGTCGGAGTCTTCCACGTAGGGCGTCTTCACGGGGTGGGTGTTCCACATCAGCATGCAGCGGCGCAGCGTCTCCTCGTAGGGGCTGGCCACGACGATCTTGGCCGGGGGCCGGTAGTTCGATACATAGCGTACCGTGAATCCAGTGCGCGTGCAGCAGATGATCAGCCGCGCCCCCATCTCGATGGCGGTGGCGCAGGCCGCGCGTGAGATCGCGTCGGGGATGGCGCGCTCGCCGAGCGCACGGGTGCGGTAGAAGGCGTCCGCGTAGTCGATACGCCGCTCGCTGGCCTCGGCGATCTCCGCCATGGTCTTGACCGCCGCCACCGGGTGCT
The DNA here is from genome assembly GCA_029863355.1 of Candidatus Krumholzibacteriia bacterium. The sequence goes on along the minus strand of JAOTVO010000326.1, from coordinate 607 downwards.
GGCCCGCCGCCGTCTCGCCCGAGAGCATCACGGCGTCGGTGCCGTCGAAGACCGCGTTGGCGATGTCGGCGGCCTCGGCGCGCGTGGGGCGCGGGTTGTGCATCATCGACTCCAGCATCTGTGTGGCCGTGATAACGGGCTTGCCCACCTCGAAAGACTTGGCCACCAGGTCCTTCTGCGCCAGGGGCACCTCGTGGATGGGCAGCTCCAGGCCCAGGTCGCCGCGCGCGATCATCATCCCGTCCGCTTCGGCGAGGAGCGCGTCCACGCGCTCCAGCGCCTCGCGCTTCTCTATCTTCACGATCACGCCCGCCTGCGAGCCGCCCCGGCGCAGGAAGCGCCGCAGCCGGACCACCTCCTCCGGCGCGCGGACGAACGAGAGCGCCACCCACTCTACGCCCTCCGCCATGCCGAGGCGGGCGTCCGCCAGGTCCTTGCGCGTGGGCACGCGCTCGCGCAGCTGCACGCCCGGCGCGTTGATCCCCTTGTTCGACATGAGCGTGCCGCCCACCACGACCTCGCAGCGCGCGTCGTCGGCCGTCTTTCTCACCACCCGCAGCTCGATCTCGCCGTCGCCCATGAGAATCCGGTCGCCCCGCGACAGGTC
>JAOTVO010000325.1 GCA_029863355.1 Candidatus Krumholzibacteriia bacterium | reverse complement strand
CGCCTATCTCAAGCCCGGTTTCGCCTTCGGTGGCTCCTGCCTGCCCAAGGACCTGCGCGCGATTCTCTACAAGAGTCGCACCCTCGACCTCGAGCTCCCGCTGCTGTCATCGGTGCTTCCCAGCAACGACGTCCAGCTCGCGCGCGCGTTGAACATGGTGGTGGCGCAGGGCAAGAAGCGGCTCGCTTTCCTCGGCCTGAGCTTCAAGCCCGGCACCGACGACCTGCGCGAGAGTCCGCTGGTGAGACTCGTCGAAGCGTGCATCGGGAAGGGCTACGACCTGCGCATCTACGACGAGAACGTCTCCCTCGCGCGCCTCGTGGGCGCCAACAAGGCCTACATCGAGCGGGAGATCCCGCACATCTCGCGGCTGCTCTCCACCGAGCTCGACGAAGTGCTCGCCTTCGCCGAGGTGGTGATCGTCGGCCACAAGACGGAGGCGTTCGCGCGCGCGGTGCGGGAGGGCTCGAAGGGGAAGGTCGTCATCGACCTGGCGCGGGTGGTGGAGAAAGCGCCGACGGGTGTGCTCCGCTACGAGGGGTTCAACTGGTAGTTTGTGCCTCGGAGACGAACAATCTCGGACGCACAATGAACATTTTGCGTTCCGGCCCGCCGCGCGTGTATGATACACGCCCAAGGGGGATTCCTCAGAAACAATCTCGGAGGCACGACTTATGGAATTCAATCTCCAGACAATCGTCGAGCAGCTCGGTGACCTCGTCGTGGTCTATGGCCTCAAGATCCTCGGCGCCGTTCTCATACTCATCGTCGGTCGCATCATCGCGGGCCTCGCCAGGCGCGGGCTCAAGCGCGCGATGGGCAAGGCGAACGCCGACGCGACGCTCGCGATCTTCTTCGGCCGCGCCGTCTACGTGCTGGTGATGGTGTTCGCGTTTATCGCGGCGCTAGCCGGGTTCGGGGTGCAGACCACCTCGTTCGTGGCGTTACTCGGCGCCGCCGGTCTGGCCGTGGGCCTGGCGCTGCAGGGTTCGCTCTCCAACTTCGCCTCCGGCGTGATGCTCATTGCCTTTCGCCCCTTCAAGGCGGGCGACTTCATCGAAGCCGGCGGCGTGGCCGGCACGGTCAAGGCCATCAACATCTTCACCACGGAGTTGGCCACGCCGGACAACGTCAAGGTGATCGTGCCCAACTCGAGCGTCTTCGGCGGGACCATCAAGAACTTTGCCGGGTACGAGACGCGCCGCGTCGAGGTGGTGGTGGGCATCGCCTATGGCGCCAATATCGATCGCGCGGTCGAGGTGGTGCAGGATCTCCTCAAAGCCGACGAGCGCATCTTCCGCGATCCCGAGCCGCAGATCGTTGTGGGCGAGCTGGCCGATTCCAGCGTCAACCTCATCGTGCGCTGCTGGGTGCGCCGCGAGAACTTCTGGCCGGTCAAGTTCGCGCTCACCAAGAGTATCAAGGAGCACTACGACGTGCAGGGCATCGAGATCCCGTTCCCACAGCGCGTCGTGCACATGGCCAAGCAGTAGCGCGGCGGGCCGGTCGCGGGCCGCACGCGCTTCACCCTAACCGTTTTGCACGGAGGTGCATCAATGTCAGTAATGAAGGAGTTCAAGGCATTCGCGATCAAGGGCAACATGATCGACATGGCCGTTGGTATCGTCATCGGCGCGGCGTTCGGCAAGATCGTCTCGTCGCTGGTGGCCGACGTCATCATGCCGCCCATCGGGCTTCTGCTGGGCGGCGTCAACTTCAGCGCCCTCACGGTGACCCTCAAGGCAGCCAGGGAGGGCGCGGAGGCCGTCACCCTCAACTACGGGGCCTTCATCCAGACCGCGGTGGATTTCCTCATCATCGCGGCGGCGATCTTCATGGTGGTCAAGAGCATCAACACGATGAAGCGCAAGGAGGAGGCCGCGCCGGCCGCTCCCCCCAAGCCATCCAACCAGGAAGTGCTGCTCGCCGAGATTCGCGATCTCATGAAGACGCGCTGATCGTACGAAGACGCATAGCAGAGGAGGCAATCATGTGGAGACCTCGTTTTTTGCGTGGTGCCGCGCTCGTGTTTGCGGGGGTCGCGCTCCATGCCACGACCGTGCTCGCGCAGGATGAGAAGAAGGCCGAGCTGGAGGTCGGCCGCTGGTATGATTCCATCGAGAGCGGCCTCAACCTCACGCAGAGTGCGTACAGCGACAACTGGCACGGGGGAGAGACCAACTCGCTCGCGTGGACGGCGTTCCTGAACGCCGGCGCCCAGCGCCGTTTCACGAACGGGATCGACTGGGCCAGCCGGCTCAGGCTCCGCTTCGGCCAGACCCACCAGCAGCAGAAAGACGCCGACGGGAACCGCTCCTGGGACCGGCCCAAGAAGAGCGAGGACAAGATCGACTTCGAGACGCTCGCGCTCCTGTCGAAGGGATGGAAGATCGACCCCTATCTCTCGGGGCGCTGGGAGAGCCAGTTCATCGACCAGTCCGACCCCACCGACCGCGACATCTACATCAACCCGAGCACGTTCAAGGAGTCGGCGGGTATCGCGCGCCATTTCCTGCAGCGCGGCGAGGAGGAGTTTTTCCTCGCCCGTCTCGGCTGGACGCAGCGCCAGAACTACCGCCGTTACTACCTCTACGCCACGGGTGACGTTACCGACAGCAAGCTGGCGCACGACGGCGGCGTCGAGCTCCAGGCCGACTGGCGCCTGAAGATCCTCCAGGAGAAGGTGGCCTGGATGGCCAAGTTCACGGTCTACCAGCCCTTCTCGTGGTCGGAGTCGGAGACGTTCGACCGCGTGAGCGCCGACTCGCTGGGCGCGGCGGGCATCGACGCCGACGTCAAGGACTTCAGCACGGTCGTCGACGCCGTCTGGGAGAACACCTTCACCACGCAGGTCACCAAGTGGATCGCCTTCAACATCTACGTGGAGTTCCGTTACGACAAGTACGACAACTCGGTCGTGCCCATCGTGAACGGCGCGGGGGACAACCTGGAGAACGCGGGCGCGGTGGCGGACGCGATCCGCAAGGACGTGCAGTGGAAACAGACCTTCGGGATCGGGATCACCTACCGCTTCATGTAGCAGCGAGGGGATCGTAGGAGATGATCCTCCAGATCCTCTCCA
>JAOTVO010000047.1 GCA_029863355.1 Candidatus Krumholzibacteriia bacterium | reverse complement strand
GTGCATCCTGGACGAGACCGACTCCGGTCTGGACATCGACGCACTCAAGATCGTGGCGTCCGGCGTGAACGCCCTGCGCGGGCCCCACCGCGCCATCCTGGTGATCACGCACTACCAGCGGTTGTTGAACTACATCGTCCCCGACGTGGTGCACGTGCTCGTCGACGGCCGCATCGTGAAGACGGGCGACAAGAACCTCGCGCTCGAGCTCGAGGCCGAGGGCTACGCGGAGGTGACCGGCTGATGCCCGGCGTGACGCACTACGAGAGCACTTTCGCGCGGCTCGAGTCCGCGCTCCGTGCCGGCGCGCCGGACTGGCTCCACGACGCGCGCCGGCGCGCGCTCGCCGAGTTCACGGCCCAGGGTTTTCCCACGCTTCGCAACGAGGAGTGGCGCTTCACGCGCACGCACCCGATCGCGGAGCGCGATTTCGGGCTGGTCGAGCGCTACACGCCCAACGGAGTATCGGCGGAGGCGCTCGCGCGCCTGACCTTCGACGACGCCTCGTGCCACCGCATCGTCGTCGCCGACGGCCACTTCGCCCCCGACCTCTGCCGCCTCGAAGGGCTGCCGGCAGGCGTGCGCGTGACCTCGCTGCGCGAGGCCGTCGCGAGCGACGCCGTGCTCGTCGAGCGGCACCTCGGTCGATGCGCCGACCCCGCCGCCAACCCGTTCGTCGCCCTCAACACGGCCTTCTTGAGAGACGGCGTCTTCGTGCACGTTGCCGACGGGGTGGAGCTGGACACCCCCGTACACCTCGTCTTCGTGTCGCGCGCCGAGGGTACCGTGTCGCACCCCCGGGCGCTCATCGTCGCCGGCCGCGGGGCCCGCGCCAACCTGGTCGAGAGCTACGCCGGGACCGGGGCGGACTACTGGACCAATGCGGTCACCGAGATCGTCTGCAGTGAGAACGCTTCTGTGACGCACTGCCGCATCCAGCGCGAGGTCGATAGCGCCTTCCACGTGGCCTCGCAGCAGGCGCAGCTGGCCACCAACAGCCGCTTCTCCACGGAGAACGTGTCGCTGGGCAGCACCCTCGCGCGCCACGACATCGGCGCCGTCCTCGACGGCGAGGGCATCGACGCGCGCCTCGACGGCCTCTACCTGGCCGACGGAAGGCGCCACGTCGACAACCACACGTTCATCCGGCACGCGCAGCCGCACTGTCACAGCTTCGAGCTGTACAAGGGAATCCTGGGCGGGAAGGCGCGCGGCGTGTTCAACGGAAAGATCTATGTCGATCCGGGCGCGCAGAAAACCGACGCCAAACAGGAGAACAACTGCATCCTTCTCTCCGACGACGCGCGCATCAACACGAACCCGCAGCTCGAGATCTTCGCCGACGACGTCAGGTGCACGCACGGCGCCACCGTCGGGCAGCTCGACGAGATGGCGGTGTTTTACATGCGCTCGCGCGGCGTGCCGCACGCGCGCGCGCGCAGCATCCTGGTCTATGCCTTCGCCGCCGAGGTGCTCGAGCGCATCGCGGTCGAAGCCGTGCGCGAGCGGCTCGAGGCCGACCTCTTCGGCTGGCTTTCGCGCACCTTGGCACTCTAGAAGGGGACGAGAATGAGGAGCGCAAACCGCAGTGCAGCCTCCCGCGCCGTGGCGCCCCTGGACGCCGCGGCGATACAAGGCGACTTTCCCGCCCTCGCCGACAGGCCCTACGGGAAGCCGCTCGTCTACCTCGACAGCGCCGCCAGCACCCAGAGACCGCGCGCGGTGATCGACGCGCTCGTGCGGCACTACGAGACCGTCGCGGCCAACGTGCACCGCGGCGTCTACGACGCCAGCGTTCGCGCCACCGAGGCCTACGAGGGCGCTCGGGAGAATGTGCGCGCGTTTATCGGCGCGGCCGACGCACGCGAGATCGTGTTCGTGCGCGGCACCACCGAAGGCATCAATCTAGTGGCGCAGTCGTGGGGCCGGGCCAACGTGCGCTCGGGCGACGAGATCATCGTTACGCACCTCGAGCACCACTCCAACATCGTTCCCTGGCAGCTTCTGTGCGAGCAGACGGGCGCGCGCTTGCGCGTGGCGCCCATCGACGAGGCCGGCGACGTCGTCGTCGACGCCTATCGCGATCTGTTCGGCCCGCGCACCCGCCTGGTCGCCCTCGCGCACGTCTCCAACGCCATCGGCACGGTCAACCCCGTGGCCGACCTGGTGACCATCGCGCACGAACGCGGCGTGCCCGTTCTCGTGGACGGCGCGCAGGCGATTGCACACATGAGCGTCGACGTGCGCGCGCTGGGCGCCGACTTCTACGCCTTCTCCGGACACAAGATCTACGGCCCCACGGGCATCGGCGCTCTCTACGCGCGCCGCGAGCTGCTCGAGGCCATGCCGCCCTACCAGGGCGGCGGCGACATGATCGCATCGGTGACCTTCGAGAAGACGACGTACAACTCGATCCCCCACCGCTTCGAAGCGGGGACGCCCCACATCACCGGCGCCGTGGGGCTGGCCGCGGCTCTCGACTACGTCCGCTCGCTCGGCTTTTCGGCGATCGCGGCGCACGAAGACCCACTTCTGGCCTACCTCGTCGCATCACTCGCCGCCATTCCGGGCGTGCGCCTCATCGGCACGCCGCGCCGGCGCACCAGCGTGGTATCCTTCATGATCGACGGCGTGCATCCGCACGACGTGGGGACTATCCTCGACCGCGAAGGCATAGCCATTCGCGCGGGCCACCATTGCTCGCAGCCTCTCATGCAGTTCTACGGCGTCCCGGCGACGAACCGTGCCTCGCTCGCCGTGTACAGCTCGCGCGAGGACGTCGACCGCCTCGTCGCCGGCGTGGAGAAGGTCAAAGAGGTGTTCGCATAGATGTCTGAGATGCGCGAGCTCTACCAGGAAGTCATCATCGACCACCACAAGCGACCGCGCAACTTCGGCAAGCTCGAGGGCGCGAACCGGCACTCCGAGGGGTACAACCCGCTCTGCGGGGACCGCGTGACCGTGTACCTGCGCGTGGAGGGCGATAGAATCCAGGAGGTCTCGTTCGACGGCAGCGGCTGCGCGATCTGCGTGGCCAGTTCGTCCGTGATGACCGAAACGCTGAAGGGAAAAACGCTGGCCGATGTCGAGGCGCTCTTCGGCAAGTTCCACGACCTGGTCACCGGCCCGCCGGACGAGACGGCCGCGACCGAGGGGCTGGGCAAGCTCGCCGTCTTCGGCGGCGTGCGCGAGTTCCCCGTGCGCGTGAAGTGCGCCATCCTGCCCTGGCACACGCTGCAGGCGGCCCTGCGCCAGAGCGACGAGCAGGTGACGACGGAGCAGCCATGAACGACGAGAAGCGACCCGAAGACGCTCCCGAAGCCGACGCCGCCGAGACGGCGGCGCTGCGCGAGCGCATCGTCCAGGCGATCAAGACCTGCTACGACCCCGAGATCCCCGTCGACATCTGGGAGCTCGGGCTCATCTACAACGTCGATGTCAAACCGTGGCGTGACGTGGAGATCACCATGACGCTGACCTCTCCCCACTGTCCCGTCGCCGAATCGCTCCCCGGCGAGGTCGAGCGCACAGTGGCGGCGGTGGAGGGCGTGGCCGCGGCGCGCGTGGAGATTACGTGGGAGCCGCCGTGGACGCCCGAGAGGATGTCCGAGGCGGCGCGGCTGGAGCTGAACCTCTAGCGCGATCAATAACGAGAAGACGAACGCAAGGCCGAAAAGGAGACGGACACATGTACCCAGCAGAGATCGTCGAACCCTGTCGCAATGACCTCATCGAGGCGGGCGTGACCGAGTTGCGCACCTCGACCGAGGTCGATTCTGTGCTGAAGAACGCGCAGGGCACCGCCCTCGTCGTGGTCAATTCGGTGTGCGGCTGCGCCGCCGGCGCCGCGCGCCCCGCGTTGCGCATCGCGCTGGGCCACGGCAGGCTGCCGGCCAAACGCGTCTCCGTCTTCGCCGGCGTCGACCGCGAGGCCACCGAGCGCGCGCGCAGCTACATGCATGGCTATCCCCCGTCCTCTCCCTCCATAGCGTTGTTCAGGGATGGAAAACTGGTTCATATGATGGAGCGCCATCAGATCGAGGGGCGCAGCCCGCAGGAGATCGCCTACGACCTCGTAGAAGCCTTCGACGAATTCTGCTAGAACGCCGGGCGGCTCGTGTATGAGGCCCTCCGCTCAAGCACTCGCGCTCGCCATGGGAACGCCAGAGCGCGCGCTCGTGATATCGCGTCGGACCTCATACACGAGCCGCCCGACCCGAGGAGCCCGATGAAGACGACGTTCGATCAACTACCCGACGACGCCCGCCTGTGGGTGTACGCGCTCGATCGCCCGCTCACCGGCGAGGAGAGAGCGCGCGCCGTGGTACTGCTCGACGACTTCGTCGCCCAGTGGACGTCGCACGAGGTACCCGTTGCCGGCGCGTGGGTGGTCGTCGAGGACCGCTTCATCCTCGTGGCCGGCCACTGCACCGACGGCGTATCGGGCTGCTCCACCGACGCCAGCGTGCGCGTCGTCAAGGAGATCGAGCGCGTCACCGGCGCGCGCGCCTTCGACCGCTCGCTCGTCTTCTTCCGCGACGGCGACGGCCGCGTCACGTCCGTCCCGCGCGCTGAGTTCCAGGCTTTTGTCGAACAGGGGCGGGTGACCGCCGACACGCGCGTGTTCGACGGCACCATCCACTCGGTCGGGGACTTGCGCGCCGGGCGCTTCGAGCGATCTTTCGGGGAGAGCTGGCACGCGCGCGCCTTTGCGCGCGAGGCCACTTAGACCGCGGGGACGCGGTCCTCACACGCGCCACACCGTATCCAGCACCGTTCCGTCCACCCACTTGACCACTGCTACCGGCTCGTCGCCGCGCGCGGACCTCTCCGGCGCGCCGCCGACGATCGCCTCCACCTCGGCCTTGATCTCGCGAATGGGCCGAATGGGCAAGCTCGAGCCCCTGACCGCCCGGAGCAGGTCCTTGCGGCGGGGGTTGATGGCAATGCCGCGCTCGGTGACGATCACGTCGATCAGGTCGCCTGGCCCGCACACCGTGGTGACCTCGTCCACGATCACCGGGATGCGGTCGCGGAAGGCGGGGACGGCGAGGACGGTACATCCCGCGTCGAGGCAGTTCTGCCACCCGCCGATGCCGTGCAGAAGCATGCCGTCGGAGTGCGTGACCACGTTGGCGTTGAAGCGCACGTCCACCTCGGTAGCACCCAGCACCACGGCGTCCACCATGGAGGCGAAGTTGCCCTTGCCGTGGTAGCTGTAGGAGGTGAACGGCGTGGTGGCCATGTGACGCGGGTTCTCGGCGATGGAGCGCACGCCGGCGAGGTCGAAGGTCTGGCCGTCCAGGATGTAGTCGGTGAGCCCCTCGTTCAACATATCCACCAGGTACTGCGTGGACCCGCCGCGGACGAAGCGCGCCTTGACGCCCGCCTCGCGCATCATGTCGCGCAGGTGCGCGACGAAGGCCAGCGCGATACCCCCCGCGCCCGCCTGGAAGGAGAAGCCGTCGCGCATGATGCCGGCGTCGCGGATGAAGCGCGCCACGTACTCGGCGATGAGCTGGCGGTCGGGGCTCTTGGTGATCTCCGTGGTGCCGGAGACGATCTTGGAGGGGTCGCCGATCGAATCCACCTCGACGACGTAGTCGACGTTGTTGCCCTGGATCTGCCACGGCACGCACGGGAACGGCACCAGGTTGTCGGTGACGACGATCACGTGGTCGGCGTAGATGGAGTCGGCCAGCGCGAAGCCGAGCGAGCCGCACGCGCTGGGGCCGTGCGAGCCGTCGGCGTTGCCGAAGGCGTCGGCGCTGGGCGCGGCGATGACGGCGATGTCGATGTGCACCTCGCCGTCCTGGATGGCCTGCCAGCGCCCGCCGTGCGAGCGCAACACGCCCAGCCCGCGCATCTTCCCCCGCGAGCAGTATGCGCCGAGCGGCCCGTTCATGCTGCCCTCGATGTGATGCACCACGCGGCGCTTCATGAGGTCTATGACCGGCTCCTGGCACGGGAACGACGCGCTGGGAAACCACATGAGGTTCTTCGCGCCCAGCCCCGCCGCCGCCTCGAGCCCCGCCAGCGCCACGCGGTCGCCGTTGCGCAGGTGGTGGTGGTTGGATATCACCATGCCGTCGCGCAGACCGCACTTCTTGAGCGCGGTCTCGAGGTTCTTGACGCGCTTGTCCCCGTTGCGCGGGTAGTCGCGGCAGCTACGCACGGGCGGTGCGTGCTTGGCCGCCCGCGGCCGGTACCCGCCGACCCCGAGGAACGACGTCTGCGCCGCGCCGTTGACCACAGTGGGCACGCGCCGCCCGACCTGGTTCACGACCAGCTCGTGGCGCGGCTTCGCTGTTCGTTTCGCTGGCATTAGTCTCCTACGAACCCTCGATGAGTCCCGCACGGCGCGCCGTGGCCACCAGCCGCTGCGCGCGCAGCACCACGGGCGGGTCGATCATGCGCGTGCCCAGGCTCACCACGCCCAGCCCCTTCTTCTTGGCCTCGTCGAACGCGGCCACGATGCGCAGCGCCCGCTCGATCTCTTCGGGGCTGGGCGCGAAGGCCTCGTGAATTACACGGATCTGGCGCGGGTGGATGCAGCCCATGCCCTCGAACCCCATGGCGCGCGACCGGCGGCCCCACGCCAGCAAGCCGTCGAGGTCGCCCACGTCGCCGAAGACCGAGTCGATCGCCTGCACCCCGGCCGCGCGGGCGGCGTTCACCAGACGCGCGCGCGCGAAGTGGCTCTCCAGTCCCTCCGCCGTTTTGCGCACGCCGAGGTCGGCGGTGTAGTCCTCGAGCCCGATGGTCAGCGCCACCACCGAGTCCGCGGCGCGCGCGATCTCGAAGGCGCGCTCCACCCCGAGGGCGGACTCGACGATGGGCATGAGCCAAACCGGATGCTCGCGGCGCAGCCCGCGCTGGCGGCGGCGGATGCGCGCGTCGACTTCCCGGATCTGCTCGGCGCTCTCCGCCTTGGGGACGAGAATCAGGTCGGGGCACTCCGGCACGATCGCGTCGATGTCCTCGTGCCCCAGCGGCAGCTGGTTGATGCGCACCATGCGCTCCACTCCCATGAAGTCGATCGCGCGCAGAGCGCCCTTCACCAGCAGCCGCGCGGCGTCCTTCTCGTCGGCGTGCACGGAGTCCTCCAGGTCGAGGATCACCGCGTCGGGCCGGTGCACACCGGCGTTGACCATAAACTTCGGTTCGTTTCCGGGCAGGTAGAGTCGCGAGCGGCGCAAGCGGTCGCGCTCGGTCGGCCGCGCGGCCGCCGCACCCCCCGGGGCGCGGGAAGCGCGCTCGAACCCGGCTCGGCGCAGCGCCGCCTCGATGCGCGCCGTGACGACGAAGGGCAGCGCGCCCGCATCCTCGATGCGCACGCGCGCGTGTCTGACTCCGAAGTCCTTCAGCGTCGCGGTGGCGGCGCGCCGGATGGATTCGCCGTAGAAGGCCGCCACCTTGGAGTCGAGCGCGACGTCGACGCCGCCGGCGGCACGCGTTTGCACCGACACCCACAGATCCGAGCGCACGTCCGCCCCGCGGCGTCCGGCCTCGGCGACGCGCCGCACGGCGCGCCGCGCCGGGCGCGCGGCGGCCCTCCGGGCGCGGGTCTTTCTCGTCTTGGGCGTGGCCATGGCTCCCCCCCGCACTACCCGCCGGACGATCCGGCCAACGCGTTGATGGCGAGGATCATCTCGTGCAGGCGCGAAGGGCTCTGGCGGTTGTACGCGAAGACCAGACGTGGTTTTTCAGCGAGGTGCGGCTCGTTCCACTCCTCCGGCAGCGCGCCCGTCTGCGCGATCGTTCCCCTCTTGACCATATCCTGGAAGTCTCCGCGCAGGCGCTCCACCTGCGCTTCGGAGAGCGTCCGCTCCAGGCGGATGACGAGCCGGTCCTTGACGATGCGCATCGAGTGGTACGTCGAGTAGAACGAACTCACCCACTCCACGCCTTCCTCCGGCGAGCGGATGATCTTGTAGAGGGAGAGATCCTGCTGCGCGATCAAGCCCCGCCCGAGCAACTCTTGGCGGATGAACTTGTCGAAGTTGACCCAGTAGTCGCCGTCCGGCAGCTCCATGAGGAGCAGCGGCATCGGAGGCGCCTTGCCCGTCTGCACCAGCGTGAGTGTCTCGAAGCCCTCGTCGTGGGTCCCGAAGCCGCCCGGGAACAAGGCCACGGCGTGCGCTTCCATCAGGAAGAAGAGCTTGCGCGTGAAGAAGTACTTGAACGTGATGAGCTTGGGATCGTCGCCGATCACCTCGTTGGCCGCCTGCTCGAAGGGGAGCAGGATGTTGACGCCGAAGCTGTTCTCCGCCCCCGCGCCCACGTTGCCTGCCTTCATGATGCCGTCGGCGGCCCCCGTGATCACCATGTATCCGGCCGCGCCCAACTGCCGCGCGAACGCGACCGCAAACTCGTAGTAGGGATCGTCCTCCGGTGTGCGCGCCGATCCGAAGATCGACACCTTGCGGATGTCGCGATAGGGCTTGAACACGCGCGCCGCGTAACGGAACTCGGCCATGGAGCGGCTCAGTACTTTCAAATCGAGCAGCTCCAGCTCGTCGCGCCGGCACTTGAGTGCGTTGACGATCAGCTCGCGGTAGAGCCGGGTGGCGAGGTCTGGGTCGGGGTCGGCGAAGATGTCGCGCACCTCTTCGATGATGCGCTCGGCGGTATCCAGCTTCTTTTCAGGCATCGGTCACCCCAGGATGTCGAGTAGCGCGTGCATGCCGCCGTTGGTGAGCACGTGGTCGGCTCGCCGCTCCAGCTCGGCCGAGCGCGGGTGGAACGCCACCACCGTCCCCGCCACGCCGATCACAGGCACGTCGTTGTCGCCGTCCCCCACGAAGGCGGTTCGCTCCAGCGTCGCGCCGTGCTTGCGCGCCAGCTGCCGCACCGCGTCCGGCTTGCCGTGGATATCGAACGACGTGGCCGACCATCCCGTCAGGCGGCCGGCTCCGTCGAAGACGAGCCCGTTGGAGAAGACGTCGTCGAAGGGGTGCTCGGGGAAGAGGGTGTCGATGACCACGTCGAGCGTGCCCGACACGATGGCCAGCTTCAAGCCTCGCCGTCTTAGCTCCCACACCGTCTCCACCGCACCGTCGACGGGGGTGAACTCGCGCACGGCCGTCTCGATGGCGTCGCGCGTCGCGCCCGCGTCGATCCAGCCTTGGACGTCGAGCGCCACCCAGTCCGCGTAGGTGAGGTTACCGGCCCGGTACATACCGTAACGCACCCGGTTGACCTCGTCGCTCCCGGTAAAGCGGAGGTTGAGGATCTCCCAGATCACTTTGCCGGTGGGATGCTTGACGAGGGTGCCGTCCACGTCGAAGCATATCAGATCGTATCTGCGTGAGCTGTTCATGGGAATTGGCGGGGCCGAAACCGGAATCATACGGGATCCCGACAGCCAAGTCTACACTTGAAAAGAGACGTTCATGGTGTACTATGACGGGCAGTCCCCCGCACCCGCGGACGGCGAAGCAATGGCCGAGCGCAAAGAAGAAAACCGCGACCCCGCCACTTGGGTGGACGATCACGGTGACGCCCTTTTTCGTTACGCGATCCTGCGCGTGAAGGACGAAACCACGGCCGAGGACCTGGTGCAGGAGACGTTCCTCTCCGCCCTCAAAGCCATCGACGGGTTCCAGGGCGGCTCCGCCCTGCGCACCTGGCTGGTCGGGATTCTCAAGCACAAGATCATCGACCACTACCGCAAGTCGCGCCCCGAGGTGCTGGCCAGTGACCTCGGCCCCAACGAGGACGAGAGCCACGAGCACCGGCTGGAGCGGGCCGCCGAGGCGCCCGCCCTCCAGGAATGGGCCGGTTCTCCATCCAGCCTCCTGGAAAACCAGCGGTTCTGGGAGGTCTTCTCCGGCTGCCTCGATGAGCTCCCCGAGGCCCACCGGCGGGCGTTTTCCCTGCGGGAGATCGACGGCTACAAGGGGGATGAGATCTGTAAGATCCTCGATATCACGTCGACGAATCTCTGGGTCATTTTGCACCGGGCGCGCAACAAGCTCCGGGCCTGCCTGCAGGACAACTGGTTCGGAGCGCGCTGAACGGCGGAGGCCGAAGATGATGGACTGTCACGAAGCGGCAAGGCTCATATCGGAGCGCAAGGACCACCGCCTCCCCTGGCGGCGGGTCCTGGAGTTGCGCCTGCACCTGGTCATGTGCCGGATGTGCGTGACCTACCATCGCCAGCTCGACCTCTTGACCCGCGTCTCGCGCCGGGCCGGCGAGATCGTGCTGTCCGCCTCCCCGCTGTCCAGGTCGCTTTCCCCGGCCGCGCGCCAGCGCATCAAGGACCGCCTCTCCAGCACCCGTTGAGCCGGCACCGCGTCAGCGGTGCACGAACGGCGCCTTCGACCTCGGGCCCTTCTCGATGAAGTTGCGCAGGCCGATCTTCGCGTCCTCGGTCTGGCTGACCTCGGCGAAGCGCTTCGCCTCGTGCCGCAATCCGTCTTCCAGGGTCAGGCGGCCGCCCCCGAGCACGGCGCGACAGAGGATCTCGTCGACGGCGCGGGAGAGGTGGCCGATGTCGACGTCGGGGAGCGACGCCGGCACGGACACCGGCCCGCTGGCCATGCGCTTGGGCTGGTAGCGGCCCTCCAGGATCTCACCGGCCAGCGCGATGGCATCGGCCACGACGTCGTCATCGCTGAGACGGTCGACGAGTCCGATCTCCAATGCCCGCTCGGCGCGGATGGGCTTGCCGGTGCGTAGCAGCTCGGCGCCCACCTCGAAGCCGACGATGCGCGGCAGACGTTGGGTGCCGCCCGCTCCGGGGATGATGCCCAGCGCCACCTCGGGCTGGCCCAGCTTGACGCCCTTGTGCGCGACGCGCGCGTGGCAACCCATCGCGATCTCGCACCCGCCGCCGAGCGCGAGCCCGTTGAGCGCGCACACCACCGGCTTGGGCAAGTCCTCGATGACTTGGATGCTCCCCTGAAATGTCGTGCACATGTGCTCGGCCGCTTCCGGCGTGCCGAGGCGCGAAAGGTATCCGATGTCGGCGCCGGACACGAAGGCCTTGCTCCCGTAACCGGTGAGCACCGCGGCGCGCACGGAGGGGTCCTTTCCGATCTCGGCGAAGACCTCGCCGAGCTGGGCGATGGCTTCGGCGTTCATCGCGTTGAGCACGGCCGGGCGGCGAATGGTCACCACCGCCACGCCGGCGCGGTCCTCGCGCAGGATCACCGGCACCTTCCACGGCGCATTCTGCTCCGCCTGCGCGACCAGCGGACGAGGCACCTTGAACCCCGGGTGCGCGGCGGCGTAGGCCTCGACGAGCGCGAGCGATTCGCGCACGCCCACCTCACTCATCATCCTGAACGGCGCCCGCACGACCAGCGCCGTCTCCAGGGCCAGCTCGAGATCGGAGACGTTGGTGATCCCGCTTTCCAGCACCTCTGTCACCAGACCGAAGTACGCGCCCCGCATGCGCGCGGTGATCTGGTCGCGCCGGTCGTCGTCCACCTCGACGGTCTCGTCGCGCTTGGCCGTTTCCCATGGTTTGCCCGCGGCGATGGCTTCGTCGAGGATGCGCGGCGAGGAGAACCAGGGCATCACCTTGTCGTGCAGGTGCCCCAGCCCGTGCTGGGTGATGGGGTTGCCACCGGTCAGGTTCATGGCGGTAAAGGGGCCCACGCCCATACCGAGCGCCTGCCGTGCGACCGCGTCGACCTCCTTGACGGTTCCCAACCCTTCCTCGACGCAGAGTGCGGCGGCCAGGAACAGGCCCTCGAAGATGGGATCGACCGCGTACCCGTAGCGACTGCGCACGCGGATGGGGATCTTGCCCATCCACTGGTAGAGCGCCATCGTCCACGCGACTCGCGCGGGATCCGTTTCGCGCCCGGGGACGACCTCGACGATGGGGTTGCGCTCGGCCGGGAAGAAGTAGTGGATCACGAGGCTGCGATCGCGCCGCCGCGCGCCGGCGAAGATCACCTCGGGCTCCATGTGCGACGAGTTGGAGGCCAAGAGCGCCTCCGGACACCGCTCCTCGAGCCGGGCGAAGACCTTGGCCTTGACGGCGTGGTCCTCGCTCGCCGCCTCCACCACCAGCGAGGCGCCGCGGAGCGCGTCGTAGTTCTCCGTGAAGGTGACGTTGTCCTTCATGGCCGCGGCGCCTTCGGGAGTGAAGGCGCCCCGTTCGACGCCCTTGTCGATCTTGGCGTCCATGCGCGCGCGACCGCTCGCGAGCGCTTCGGCGGCGATGTCCACGACCACCACCGGCACGCCCAGCGGCGCGAAGACCTTGGTGAAGTGCAGGGCGATATCCGGGCCGATCTGGCCGCTCCCGACGACGGCGACCCGGTTAATGCGCCGTCCCTTGAAGACGAACATGGCGGGAGTCCTTTCGAGGACGTTGAGCGATAGAAAAAGCGTTTGTGAGCATCACGATAGCGCAGAGGAGCGCCGCTGGACAAGGCCGAAGGCGGAACCGGCGGGCAGCCGCCGGCGTACAAAATGCGACTGGAAAGCGGACCGCCGTTCGGCTAGGATCCAACCCCACCGGAGATTTTGCCATGAAGTCCTTTGTCAACGCACTCGTCGGCGGCTTCGTCGTGATCGCGGTCGCCGGAATCGCGGGGGTGGCGCACAATGCGGTGCGCTCGCGCCCGCTGCACCTGATCCCGAATGCGCCGCCCGTGGCGAGCGCCGGCGTGGGCGAGGTCAACAGGGAGCCGGGAATCGACGCCGCCGCGCCCGAGCTGGCGACCC
>JAOTVO010000324.1 GCA_029863355.1 Candidatus Krumholzibacteriia bacterium | reverse complement strand
AGGTGACGATCCGCGCTCACGAGCTGTCGGTGCACGCGGGCGCCATTGGTGCTGCCATCTGGGCCGCCTTCCGCCACGTCAAACTCACCGGAACACAGACCGGGCCCGCGCGGCTGGCGGGGTAGCCGCACCCATGATCGAATTCAAGGGACAGGGCGCGATCGTCACCGGCGCCGCGCGCGGGATCGGCGCCGCCATTGCGCGCGAGCTCTCCGGCCTGGGCGCGGCGGTGGCGATGGTCGACCGCGACGCCGACGCGCTGGACGCGGCGGTGGCCGCGCTTCGCGGCGAGGCGCGCCGCGCCGAAGCGCACGCCGGCGACGTGCGTGACCGCGCCTTCGTGGAGGGCGTGGTGGCGGCGAGCGAGGCCGAATGGGGCGCGGTCGATGTCCTCGTCAACAATGCGGGCCTCAACCGCGACGCGACCGTCGAGAAGCTCACCGACGCCGACTGGGACGACGTGCTCGCCGTTAACCTCACTGGCGCCTTCGTGTGCGCCCGCGCCGTCATCCCGCGCATGAAGGGGCGCGCCTACGGACGCATCGTCAACATCGGCTCGCGCGCCTGGCTGGGCAACGTCGGCCAGGCCAACTACGCGGCGAGCAAGGCGGGCCTGGTGGGGCTCACGCGCACGCTCGCACTCGAGACCGCCCGGCATGGCATCACCGTCAACTGCGTCGCGCCCGGTCTCATCGACACCGACATGACGCGGGACATGCCGCAGCAGGTGCGCGAGAAGCGCCTCACCCTCGAGCCCACCGGGCGCATGGGCGAGCCCGGCGAGGTCGCGGCCGCCGTGTGCTTCCTCGCCTCGCGCCGCGCCAGCTACGTCACCGGGCAGGTGCTCTACGTGGACGGCGGGCGGAGCATCGGTCTCGCCGCTTTTTGAGCACCGAACGGTCCATGACCCCGTTGCATGGAGCGACACGCACCAAACACATCACCCAGGAGGAGACAGCATGAAAGCGCACGATGTTCTTCGTGTTGGTGTTTTTGTAGCAACTTGTCTGTTATGGGTGTCCGGCTGTGGAGACGACAGCAGTGCGCCCCCTGCTACACCGGTGACCACGCGACTGTCCGCGGACGCGAACACAGTGGGTCTTTGGCACTTCAACGAAGGATCGGGCCAGACCGTGGCGGACGCCTCTGGAAACGGCTGGGACCTGACCCTGGGCAGCAATGGAACGGCCGAGAGCATCGACCCTGCGTGGGCCACGTCCGGACGCTTTGGGCGCGGTCTCGCGTTTACTGCTTCCGAAACCGACTACGTCTCCGGCCCGGGCGTTGCGGCGTTCGGCAACAACCAGATCACCGTGGAATTCTGGATCAAGACTTCCTCGACGGATGTGTCTAATCCCGCTGCGACGGGCAACATATGTTTCACCGCGCAGCTCAACAGCGATGGCCGGATCCAGGCCGGGGTCGGCGACGGTTCGAGCTCGAGTGGGGCCGCTCTGTCCACAACCGCAATCAACGACGACCAATGGCATTACGTTGCTGTGGTGTATGATGGAACGGAAAACAGTGGCAGCCTGTACCTCTATATCGATGGAAGCCTGGAAGATTCCATAACCTCGGTGAACATCACCCTGGCGGACCCCTCGACGTGGTTCATTGGGGGCAGACCTTCGGGCGTATTTGTGGACGGCCGCATGGACGAGTTCAGGGTGTCTGATAACGCCCGGCCGGCTTCCGAGATCGCCGACAATAACTAGGTCGGTGGAGCCTTCGCCTTCACCGCGCCTAGTCCCCGCACTCGCCATGCGCAAGATCACCCCGCGCCGTCTCCTCATCGTCGTCACCGCGGCCACCGCGGTCGCGCTGCTGCTGGTCGCGACGGGTGCGCTCGACCGCCTGGCCGGCGACCGATCCGTGTCCTCTCGCGCGGTGTGGTCGCTGATCACGTGGTGGGCGGTGTTCTGCGCGGTGACACTGCTCGTCACGGCCTGTGTGCGCCGGCCGCGTGAGATGGCCCTCGCGGCGGGCACCGTGCTATTGATGCTCGTCGGGACCGAGGTCGTGCTGCGTCCGTTCGACATCGACCGCACCAAGCCGGAGTTCAAGGGGCTCAAGTCGAGCCGGTACCATCACGTCTACCCGGCCAACGCCGAGATGCTCATGGGCACGGTGCAGGGTCGCTCCGTGACGGCGCGGACCAACGAAGACGGTTTGCGGACCGACATGACGTTGGAGACGTTCCTACGGTACAAGAATCGGGTCGTGCTGCTCGGCGACTCCTTCACGCTGGGAGTGGGCGTGGCGCAGGACCGGATTGTGTCGAGCGTCCTGGAACGCGAGCTGCGCGAGCGGATGGGAGGCGAAGATGTGGCCGTGCTCAACGCCGGCGTGGTCAGCTATTCGCCGCTACTCGAGCGCCAGCAGTACCGCGGCATCGTCCGCCGCTACCGCCCCACCCTGGTCCTGCTGATGCTCGACGCCTCCGACATCGGCGACGACATTCGCTACGCGCGCGAGGTCGTGCCGGGTGAAGCACCCCTCCACTTCGACTTCCCCGACCAGTCGGCGCCACGCGTGCATCTGGCCGTCTACGAGCTGGCGCGCCCCGTCCTGGGCGAGATCGGCCGGAATCTCCGGTACCTGTATGTCCAGATCGTGCACGGCGGGAGCGTCGAATACGACTACTACGACTTCGAGGTGACCGTCGGCGGGCAGGTGGACAGGAACCGGTTCTTCATCTACCGCCATCCGCTGGCGCAGACACGCCCCTTTTTCGAAACCACGCTCGCGCTCATCGCCGATATCGCCGCCGACGTGGAGGCCGACGGGGCGGCGTTCTTGCTGGTGGTCCTCCCCCGCTATCACATGTGGGGCGGGCGCGAGTGCCCCGACAACTGGGAGATCGCGCAGGGCGCGTACACTACGGACGATCCGCACCAGTTCGAGTTCGTCCGTTTCTTCGCTGAGGCCGGTGAGGGCGCCGGGCTAGACGTCTTCAATCTCCTTCCCTCTTTCGAGGCCACCGACCGGTTTCCGCTGGTTTTTCCCAACGATCCCCACTGGAACGAGAACGGCCACGCCTTCGTGGCCGAGGAGCTGTCTGCGTACCTTCTGGAACGGGAACTAATC
>JAOTVO010000323.1 GCA_029863355.1 Candidatus Krumholzibacteriia bacterium | reverse complement strand
ATCCGCCCCGCCGTAGCACGATACCTCAAGCACGTGCGCCTCCGACGCCGACGCGATGATGTGGGCGAAGAACGCCGGCGGCACTTCCTGGCTGCGAAACAGCGAATCGAAATGTCCGCCGGATCGGCGCCCGTGTCTCATTCCGCGCAGGCGCGGGCACATCTCCATGGCCCACACGTTGCAGTAGCGCACGTTCCCGTCCAGGTCCGTCGTGACCACGCCGCTCTGGATGTTGTCCAGCACCTTGTTGTTGAAACGGCCCAACCGTCGCAGCTCGCTTATGTAGGACGCGTTCGCGATCTCCTCGACAAAAATGGTCTGCAGCGTGTTGAGGAAGTCGTAGTCCCACTTGAAGGCGAAGCCGTTGGCGTACGCCTTCTCCAGGATCAGGAATCCGAGGGGGTGGCTGCGATGGCGCAGGGGGATGACGGTGACGCGCCACGGCGCCGTACTCTCCAGGCACGAGCAGGGCGTCCCGCCCTCGTAATCCTCGAGGGGATGGATCTCCCAGCCGCGCGGGTGCGTGCGCCAACGCTCGACGAGCCGCGCGCAGACCGCCTCCAGCGCATCCGGCTCCATCTGAAAGACGGACCGGGGCTTGAGCACCGTCCCGTCGTCACTGAAGAGGAGCAGCGCCGAGCCCTCCGCCTCCATGAACCCCACCAGCGCCATGAGAAACCGGTCGAGCGCGTCGCTCCAGTTCTCGGTCTCCCCCAGGTCGCGGCCCATGTGGTAGAGCGTGCGCAGCTGGGCGACCACCTTGCGCAGGCGCAGATTCAGGGCCTGGAGCTCCTCGCTCGAGCGCACCACCTGGCGGTGCAGGTCGACGTGGCTCCCCTCCAGGGCGTCCCCGGCGGCGCGCGGCTGGCGGGAGACCTCCCGGCCGCCGCTCGAGCGTGCCGCGCGCTCGCACAGGTGCTGCAGCTTCGACGCCAGGGCCGCCGCGTCGGCGGGCCGCTCCACGAAATCGTAGGCGCCCAGACGCATGAGGTGCAGCAGGCGCTCCTTGTCCGGGTCGGAGCCGATGCCGATCAGGAGGACCCGGGGATTGCGCCTGCGCGCGTGCCGGGCCGCGCCCTCCAACTCCGGCCCCAGGGCGTCGACGTCGAGCAGAGCCACGGCGTGGGCGGGGCGCGCGTCGCCGCGCGCGCGGCAGTGGTCGCAACCGATGCCCGCTTGGCGCAGCTCGGCGGCGAGCGCCGCGACGAGCTCGCGGTCACTCGTCCACGCCGCCACGCGGGCGCCTCGCGGCGCCGGCTTGTCTATGGATCTCACCATGATATCGTAACTTGCGTCGGAGGGCGGCCGCACCCCCCCCCGCGCGACTGGAAGGATCCTTACCACAGGGGGGCGGGGGGGCACCAACAAAAAAGGCCGCCGGCTCACACCGGCGGCCACAGCCGTTCAGAAGGGTACGTGCTTGAGGATGTACGACTCCAGCGTCTCGCGGTCGGGCTCGGAGATGGTAGTGAAAAAGCAGGCGATCTCGTATTCGTCGACGCCGGAGGACTCCTCCTCCGGTTCGATACGCACGACCACGCCGTCGACGGAGACACTCGCCTCCGACCGCCCCTTGGCGCCGGGCAGGTCCAGGACCATGCGCAGACGCGTCAACGGCGCGATGTACCGCGTAGACGCGAAATACACACCGTTGGCGCTGACGTTCAGGCTCTCGACGCGCTCGGCGTCGCCGCCGACCTGGATCTCCATGGCCAGGCGCGCCGGCACTCTGACTGCGCCTCGGCGTTCCACTTTTGCCATACTTCGCCTCGCTCTCGCCGCGCGCGGCCGTCGCCGTTGTTCGCGACGACCTGCCTAACGCCTAGCGCAGCTTTTTCTTATGGCGGTTCTTGCGCAGGCGCTTCTTGCGCTTGTGCGTCTTGATCTTCTGGCGCTTGCGCTTTCTTCCGCAGGGCATAGGACCGTTTTCCTTTCACACTCACGAAGATGGCGCGCCGGGACCGGCGTCGTTCACGCGCGCTTTCAATTCGTTGGACGCTTTGAAGTAAGGAACCAGCTTGGAGGGGACGTACACGCCCGTACCCGTGCGGGGATTGCGGGCCTGCCTGGCGCGGCGCTCCTTGACCTTGAAGCTGCCGAAACCGCGAAGCTCCACCTTGTCCCCTTCGGCGAGCGCCCGGCAAACATTGTTGATCACCTCGTTGACGATGATGCTCGTGTCCTTCTTGTTGAGACCTGTCGCCCGCGAGATTTCTTCGACGAGATCGGCTTTCGTCATGACCTTCTCCCAGTTCTAGGGGTGTCGGGACGCCTAGGGCCGCAGCCGTCGACGCCGGGTCCTATGGGACCGCCCTCGCGGCCCGCGCCGCGCGCGATCTCGTCGCGCCGCCGCCGCGTGAGCCCGAAGGCAAGGCCAAACTAGCATGGCAGCGAGTGGCTGTCAAATAAGAATTTACGAGACGAGCTGGTCACCGTTAAGGCCGGGCGGCCGCGGGAGGGAAAGGAAAAGGCCCCACCTCGCCGTGTGCCTGGATTCGTGAAACGCAAGGTACATCCTTGAGGAATGGGCCCACGCCGAAGCAATCCACGGGCGAGGCAGGGACTCTCTTCAACCCCGTTGATAACAAGGGACGTGCCACGGAACACCGCCCCGCCGGCGGTCCGGCCCATGGATATAACTAATTGTATCTAATTGGCTTATACGGTCGTGCCGCGGCGGCACACGCGCGGCCACGAGTTGCCGTGCGCCAGCCCCCCCACCGGCGAGGCCGACTCGTCGCGCAAGCCGCCTCCCCGTATGAGGTTCCCGCGCGGGCGACCGCGTGGGGCAAGGCGCGAAGGCAGGCAACGGAGGGGGCGGATCGGGCCGCGGCGCGGTCCAGAAGGGCGCGCGCGCGCCGGTCGCGGCTCGTCGCTTCCCCTGGCTTCCCGACGCGCCGCGTCGGGGTCAGAGGTTGCGTCCGGCGCGATCGCTCATGTCGTGGATTCTCTCAAATACCGTGCGGTGGGCGGTCTCGAAGCGAACCCGGCGTCGCTCCAGCACGACGGCCGCGGTCTGCATGGCCTTCACGGCGTCGTAGGGCTGCATCTCCAGCCCGTGCCCCCACGAGTACGAGGGGACGAAACTGGCCGGCAGCTCGGC
>JAOTVO010000322.1 GCA_029863355.1 Candidatus Krumholzibacteriia bacterium | reverse complement strand
CGGGAGCTTCACCACGACGCGAGTCTGTCCGCCGTCACGGCCAACCACGGCGCGACCGTGGCCCTGGTGGCGCTCGTCTTCGGCGGGCTGTTTCTCTACGGTGCGTCTCGCGCGCTACGCGCGTCGCTGCGCTCACGGGAGCTGGCCGCCTACCTGATCGTACCGCTGGCCTGCACGCTCATCCTGGGCTGGCAGAACGCCAAGGCGTTCAACGCGCGCTACGTGCTGGTGTCGCTCCCGGCCTGGTTGTGTGTGCTTGCCATCGCGCTCGACGGCATGGGGCGTCGCGCGCGCGTGGCGGCGTGGGCGGCGGTGGCGGCGTTGACGGCGGTGTCGCTTGCCCACTTCTACTTCGACGGCCGCTACGCCAAGGAAGACGTCCGCGGCGCGGTGCGCACGATCGAAGCGCGCGCCGGCCCGGAGGACTGCATACTGGCCCCCACGGTATGGCACGTGGTGGGACGCTACTACCGGGGCGAAGCCGTCACGAGATCCGTATTTCAGCGCGACTGGTTGCCCAAGCCCCGCGTGGACGCGCAGCTCGAGCCGCTGTTTGCGGAATGCAATACGGTGTGGTACATCCGCGCGCGGCCGTGGGTCGACGACGCGGACGGCTACGTGTTGCGGCGGCTGGCCGAGCGCTACGTGTCCAGGGAAGTCATTGAGTTCAACGGCGTTGAGCTGATGCTCCTGGAAGCCTCGGATCCCCGCTGACCGCCCCGGTGGTTGGGACGGTTCGTGCTAGGACCCCACTTGGATTGATGCGGCGGCGCCCCCCTCCGGGCGCCGGGGCGAGCGTGACCCGCGCTCGTTCCATTTGCTCGACAACTTGTGGAATTTGCACCGCCAACCCGAGGAGGCATGGCGATGGGACGACCGATGCAGCGGGCCCGCCTGGCCGGCGCGATCGCGGCGACGCTACTGTGCGCGGCCTGCGCGCACGCACCGCGAAGCTTCGACGAGAGCCTGACCACGCTGGCCATACGGGCCGACTTTCTCGAGACGCACCCTGCCGGCAAGTACAACGCCAACATCGCACGGGGAGAGGTCAGCAAGGGCATGGACTACTTCGAGGTGCTGGCCGCCTGGGGTGTTCCCGAGAGGCGCGCGCGCAACGAGGACGCCCGCTTCGAGCTGTGGGGCTACGTCGCCGTGGACGAGGTGTCCCAGGACTGGACGCAGTACACGTTCGTGTTCGAAAAGCAGACCCTGGTGGGGTGGGAGATCACGCGCCACGTCAACAAGGGGCACGCACTGGAGCAGTGGGAGTCGCCGGAGCCGCCCGGAAACGCGCTGGACCCGGAGTCCCACCCCGCCGACGTCACCGGCCTGAAACGCTAGCCCGGCCGCGGCGCCGCGCCCGTCGCCGCCGACCCGGGGGCGGCGGGCCCCGCAAGGCGCCCGCAGAGAGCTTTCCTTGACAAGGGCGAAGCCGCTTGCCTATGGTGTGGATTACTGCCGTAATCGTCGGGCATGATTGCGGTTAGCACACCACCCTGGGAGCGGTGCAGTCGACCGAGGAGCCATGGCCATGACGGAGAAGATCGCCGCGCTGAACGCCGCCTTGCGCGTGAGCGACATCGACAACATCCGGGAGTTGCTGGAGATGTTGATGTCCGAGCACACGCCGGCGAAGCATCAGATCAAGATGAAGACCAGCTTCGGCTGGGAACCGCCCATGGACGTTTTCGACACGGACACGGAGTTCGTCGTGATCATGGACATCTCCGGCATGGAACGGCGGGAGATCAGCGTGGCCACCGACGGCAGCGTGTTGCGAATCAGCGGCAACCGCAGGGACCTGCTGCCGCCCGGGCGCAAGCAATTCCACTCCCTGGAGATTCAGGTCGGGCCCTTCCAGCGGCTGATCGGAATCCCCGTCCCCGTGGACGTCGAGAGCGTATCCACGCACTACTCGAACGGGCTGCTGGAGATTCGGCTCAAGCGGCGCCTGGAGCACGACAAGCCGGATAGCGACGCGGAGTAGGCGGCGCCCGAGGAGAGCGACTTGAGCATCAGCAACACGGTGGACGACGTGATGGTGCACGCGCGCAGCTTGCCCGCCGAGCTGGCCATTCTTCCCATCAACGACGCGGTCGTCTTTCCCTTCATGATGGTGCCCCTCATCCTGAGGGACCGGAACCTGCTGCGCCTGGCGGACGAGGCGCTGGCCGAGCACAAGATCATCGGCGCGTTCACGCAGGAAAATCCGGATACCGACCAGCCCGGTCCCGAGGATATCTACAAGTTCGGCACCGCCATCCACATCCAGAAGATGATCCGCTTTCCCAACGGGGAAATGCGGCTCCTCGCGCAGGGCATCTGCCGCGTCAGGCTGACGGCGGTGACGCAGGTGGTGCCCTACCTCAAGGGGCGCGTGGAGGTGGTCGACGACGTGGAGGAGTCTGGCGACCGCATCAAGGCCTACATGCAGACGGTGGTGCGAACCTTCTCGCGGATGGTGGACGAGTCGGATCAGCTGGCCGACGAGCTGAAGATCGTCGTGCAGAACATCAAGGAGGGCGCGCGGCTGGCCGACGTCGTCGCCACGCACCTGAACATCGATCTCGACCGCAAGCAGAAGCTCCTCGAGGAGGCCGGCGTGCGCCAGCGCCTCAAGCTGCTGGCCAAGTACCTCGCCGACGAGATGGAAGTGGTCAAGCTGGGGCGCAAGCTGCACGCGGACGTCAAGAAGGAGATGGACCGCGACCAGCGCGAGTACTACCTGCGCCAGCAGCTCAAGGCCATCCGCCGCGAGCTGGGCGAGGACGAGGATCGCACGATGGAGGCGGAGGAGCTGCGCGAGAAGATCGAGGCGGCCAAGCTCACCGAGGCCGCACAGGAGGTCGCGCTCAAGGAGCTCGACCGCCTGCAGAAGATGTCGCCGGGCGCGGCCGAGTACACCGTCTCCAAGACCTACATCGACTGGATCCTCGAGCTCCCGTGGCAGGAGACGACGGAGGACAACCTCGACGTGGAGCTGGCCTCCAAGGTGCTGGAAGAGGACCACTACGGCCTGGACGCGGTCAAGGAGCGCATCCTGGAGTTTCTGGCCGTCAAGAAGCTCAAGCGCTCGATGAAGGGCTCGATCATCTGCTTCGTGGGG
>JAOTVO010000321.1 GCA_029863355.1 Candidatus Krumholzibacteriia bacterium | reverse complement strand
TGGAGCTGCAGTCCATTCCTGGGTTGGTCTTGTTTATGGAAACGCGCGACTTCAATCTCTTCAAGAGGAACCGTGAAAAAGACTACTGAACTCGCGCTTGACAGCGGTCTGCTCAGGCAACGGTACAAAACGCTTCTTCAACTTGCCGGCTTTCTGCAGGAGGATGCTTTCAGGCTCTTCTGCCTAATGGGACGACTGTCTTCGACGCCCGCCGCGCCAGTGCTTGAAGTGGGGGTATTCTGCGGGCGCAGCCTTGCCGCTCTGGCGCTCGCGTTCCCAGATGCCGAAGCGGTGGGAGTGGATCCCATGTTCGAGGAGCTCGACAATGAGTACGCGCTCGAGGGCGAGGGCGAGTACCTCGCTCAGGCCGCGGGCCATGCGAGTCCTGAACGGCGCCTCGCGGTTTTAAGCGAGGTGCTGAAGGCTCTGGAGACGGACGGCGAGACTGGAATAGCGAGCCGCATTCGCATCGAGCGGATAACTCAGACTCAGTTCCTAGGGTCACCCGCCGCAGATCGAGCAAATCAGCTTGTCCATCTTGACGGCGAGCACACGTATGCGGCCGTAAAGGAGGCGTTGGACCACTTGCCGCGGCTGCTTTTGCCCGGCGGGTGGTTGGTCATGGACGACTTTTCCAATCCGGGCTTCCCTGAGATCTCTGAGGCCATTCATCGGCACATCCACTTCAGGGATGAACTGTTGCCCGTGGTATATGGCTTCAACAAAGGGGTCTTCCTCTGGCGGGCGACGGCAACGCATCTAAGCGATGTGCTGGAGAACATGGATGGCGCATGGCGTACGACGAACTATCTAGTGCGGCGGATGACTGACGGGAGCATGGTCATCGATCGCAAGACACCGGCCCCTGCAACTGAAACCAGACGCACGTTGCGGCAGCGTGTGGCACGGAAACTGCGCCGCCTTGCAGGGATTGTGGAAAGTTGAGGGCGAGAGTTCGACTATCGATATTTGAACGAGCTCTCTGTTGATGGCCACCCAGAATTGACCCACTTGAGGGGGTAGTTTTCATCCAAATCTGACCCACGTGATTGACTTGCCCGCTCGAAGAACGAGCGGGAGAACGAGGAGTGATCAACGTGGGGATGTTGGCCAAGATCAGGCGGATGCATTTGCGGGACCGGATGTCGCTGCGGGAGGTGTCGCGGCGCACGGGGTTGTCGAGAAACACGGTGCGCAGCTGGCTGCGCCGGCCGGAGGTGGTGGAGCCGAAGTACCCGCTGCGCAAGGCGGCGAGCAAGCTCGACGGCTGGACGGAGGTGCTGCGCGTCTGGCTTCGCAGCGACAGCCACCGCGCCAGGCGCGAGCGGCGCACGGCGATGGCGCTGTACCAGGCGATTCGGGCGCAGGGCTACGCGGGCGGCTACGGGCGGGTGTGCGCGTTCGTGCGCCGGTGGCGGGCTGAAGAGGCCGAGGCGCCCAAGCGCTCCGCTTACGTACCGCTCGCCTTCGCGCTTGGTGAGGCGTTTCAGGTTGACTGGAGCTGCGAGTACGCGTTCGTGGAGGGATTGCGCCGGCGACTGGAGGTGGCGCACACGAAGCTCGCGGCGAGCCGTGCCTTCTGGATGGTGGCGTATCCCAACCAGAGCCATGAGATGCTGTTTGACGCCCACGGACGCGCGTTCGGCGCGTTCGGCGGGGTGCCGCGCCGCGGCATTTACGACAACATGAAGACGGCGGTCGATCGCGTGGGCCGGGGCAAGGAGCGCACGGTCAACGTGCGCTTTTACGCCATGTGCTCGCACTACTTGTTCGAGCCGGAGTTCTGCAACCGGGCGGCACGCTGGGAGAAGGGCATCGTCGAGAAGAACGTCCAGGACCGGCGGCGCCACATCTGGCGCGAAGCCACCGAGCGGCGCTGGGCGAGCCTGGAGGAGCTGAACGACTGGCTCGCGGCGCGCTGCCGCGCGGCGTGGGAGGAGATGCGCCACCCGCAATGGCCGGAGTTGACCGTTGCCGAGTTGCTGCAGGACGAGCAAACGCGGCTGATGCCGCTGCCCAAGGCGTTCGATGCCTACGTCGAGCAGCCGGTGCGGGTCTCGGCCACGGGCCTGATCCACGTGCAGCGCAACCGTTACAGCGTGCCCACCGAGTACGCGCACCGGGTGGTGAGCCTGCGGGTGTATCCGTTCGATCTCGTGGTGATCGCCGAGGGCCAGGAAATCGCGCGCCATACGCGCAGCTTCGAGCGCGATCAGACCTTCTACGACTGGCGGCATTACATCAGCCTGATCGTGAAGAAGCCGGGGGCGCTCAGGAACGGCGCACCCTTTGCGACGATGCCCGAGCCGCTGGTACGGCTGCAGGTCTACCTGCTCAAGCATCCGGGCGGGGACCGGGTCATGGCCCAGGTCCTGGCGGCCGTTCCGGTACATGGCCTCGAGGCCGTGCTGGTGGCCGCGGAGATCGCGCTGGAATCCGGGCGCCCGAGCGGCGAGCACGTGCTGAACGTCCTCGCGCGCCTGAAATCGCCCTCCGGAGCACCGCCCGCAGAGATCTCGGCAACGGCGTTCGCTCTAGCCGAAGAGCCGGCCGCGGATGTCGATCGCTATGAGCGGCTGCGCCCGGATGCGGAGGCGACCCGTGTCGATTGAGACCGTGACCCAACTCAAGGCGCTCAAGCTCCACGGCATGGCCAGCAGTTGGCCCGAGCTCGTGGCGCGGGCGCGGCACACCGAGTTCGACCCCGAACGGTTCGTCGAGCAGCTGCTTGCCGCTGAGCGGGCTGAGCGCGAGGTCCGCTCGATCGCCTACCAGATGACCGTGGCGCGCTTCCCCGCGCACCGCGATCTGGCCGGGTTCGAGTTCTCCCAGTCGCGGGTGGACGAAGCCCTGGTGCGCCGGCTGCATACCCTGGAGTTCCTCAATGCGGCGCACAACGCGGTGCTGATCGGCGGGCCGGGGACAGGCAAGACGCATCTGGCCACCGCCATCGGCATCGAGGCGATTCGCAACCATGGCAAGCGCGTGCGCTTCTTCTCGACCGTCGAACTGGTCAATACGCTCGAACAGGAGAAGTCCGCCGGCAAACAGGGGCAGCTCGCCTACCGCTTGATGCACGTCGACCTGGTGGTCCTCGACGAGATGGGC
>JAOTVO010000320.1 GCA_029863355.1 Candidatus Krumholzibacteriia bacterium | reverse complement strand
GCGATCGAGCGCGAGCTGATCATGCGCATCGCTTCGGGTGTTCCGTACGCGTTTCTCTACATCGACATCGACAACTTCAAAGGGTTCAACGACTACTACGGCTACCAGAAGGGCGACGAGATCATCGGTTTTCTGGCCGGCATCCTGCGCCGGACGATCGACAAGCTGGGCACGAAAGACGATTTCATCGGCCACATCGGCGGCGACGATTTCGTGATGGTGACCGCGCCCGTGCGCGCCGAGATCATGGCCAAGTACATCATGGACGAGTTCGACAAGGGCGCGATGATTCTCCTCAACGAGGACGACGTCAAGCGGGGCTATCTGGAGGTGCGGGACCGGCAAGGGCAGCTCAAGCGCATTCCCGTCATGTCGGTGACCATGGCGCTGGTGATGAGCACGGACAACCGCATAGAGCACTTTGCCGAAGTGAACGACATCGCCACCAGCCTGAAGGAATACGGCAAACGCATCCGGGGCAGCGTGGTGGTGAAGGAGCGCCGGCAGGACGGCATTCCCTCACCAACGACCCCGACTCAGAACGGTTAGGCGGAAAGAGCGCACGACGCGATGACAACCAAGACGGAAAACGCAAAGAAGACGCTCCTCGATGCCCTGCTCAACGAAGCCAGGGACGAGGCCGACGCGCTACGCAAGAGACTCGCGCACTGCGAGCGAATCATTCTATCCACGCGCCTCGTCATGGGCCACGAACTCAAGAAGCCGACGACGGCGATCAGCGGTTACCTCGACCTCGTGTGCGAGGACCTGGAGAAAACCGACGACCTGAAGACGCTGGCGTACGCCGAGAAGGCGCGCGCCGAATGCCAGCTCTTGAACGAGCTGAACGCGTTTTACCTGGATCTTCTCAAGCTCGATTCGGAGGAGGGCGTCGTGGGGCCCAGCCCCGTGGACGCCGGGGCCGTCGTCCGCGAAGCCGTTTCCCGGCTGCCGCAGAAGCTCCGCGCGCGCGAACGGGTTCGCGTGCACGTCGCCGAGCGGGTACCGCCCGTTCATCTCAACCGCAACGCGCTGAGTCTCGTGGTGATGAACCTGCTGGAAAACGCGCTGCTCTACTCACAGGTGGCCGCGCCGGTTCGCGTCGAGGTTGACTGCACGCCGGATCGGCGCGGGGCCGCCGAGCGGGAGTTGTTGAGAATTCGCGTCGTGGACGACGGCATCGGCATCCCCGACGAGTACTTGAAGATGGTATTCAGCCCCTTCGTGCGTCTGCGCGAGGACGTCGCCGAAGGTTCCGGGCTCGGCCTCACGCTGGTGCGCAGCCTCGTCGAGTTGAGCGGCGGCGATGTGTACATTCGCAGCGAAGCGGGCAAGGGCACGACCGTCCACGTCACCATCCCGATGGAAGGCGGAGCGGGCGGGAGCGAGCGATGAAGGGCGCACGGGTGGCATACGAGCAGTACGCGGCGGACGCGCGCCACGCGGCCACGACTAACGTGGTCTACCTGCGCTTCGTGGAGTTATTTGCTCTCTTCGCCATCGTCTTTATCGCGCGCTTTTTCGGGAACTTCCATTATTGGTCCAACGCGCTGCTGCTGGCGTTCCTCGGTGCGGCCCTGTTGCAGTACAACGCCGAGTGGCTGGCGGGCGTGGTAGGCACGCGCATGGGCTGGGATCGTCAGGGCCGGGAGCGCGCGGTCCTGTGGTACTCGAGCTTCGTCGATCTCGGCATCGTGCTGGCGCTGATCTACCTGACGGGCACGATCGAGAGCCCGTTCCTGTTCCTGCTGACAGTGCCGCTCTACTTCGCGAGCAACACGTTCAGCTGGCGACTCACGGCGGGGGCGTTCTTCTCGACGGCCATGGTCACGCTGGCTGTCCTGGCCACGCTGGAGATGACCGGAACGATCCCGCACAACTCGTGCTATGCCTTCGAACCCGGCGTGTACACCAACGGCAACTACGCGGCCGGATCGCTCCTCGTAGTGGGCGCCCTGGTCGCGCTGGTGCTCTTTCTCTCCAACGCGTTCCGCGACCGCATGCGCCTGTCCGTCGAGCACCTGCGCCGCAAGAGCGAGGAGTCGGAAACGCGCATACACGAGCTGAGCCGTCTCTACGACATAAGTCTCGGCATCAACGCGGCCATGTCGATCGACACGTTGCTCAAGATAGTGGCCAAGGAGGCCACGCTGCTGCTCGACCTGCCGTGGGCGGCCATCGTGCTGTTCAACGAGAAGCAGGATGTCACGCGTTCCGTGTTCGTGGGGGTCAACCAGAACCACGAGGTGAAGCTCGAGCGGCACGTTCGTCGCGGCGGCCTCTCCGAATGGATCTGGACGCACAACGCGCCCATAGTCGTGGAGAATACTTCAAACGACAAGCGAGCGAACTGCTCGGAGTTCCTCACCCACTACGGCATTCGCTCCATCGTTGGATTTCCGCTCACCACGGGCAAGAACGTGATGGGCGTCATATACAGCGGCGATTTCGAGCCGCGCGCGATACGCGACCACCAGATCCGCCTGCTGACGACGCTCAGCGCGCAGCTGTCGACCGCCATCGAAAAGAGCGGCCTGCACGAGCTGCTGGAGCGCAAGATCCGGGAGCAGGATAAGCAGATGCACGCGTTGGAGAAGACGAACATCCTCAAATCGGACTTCGTCACGCACGTGTCCCACGAGCTGCGCACGCCGCTGACCTCCATCAAGGCGTACGTGGAGACGCTCTGCGACAACATCGAGGAGCCCACGTTCAAGCAGCGCCGGGAGTTCCTCGATATCGTCTCCAAGGAGACGAACCGGCTGATCCGCATCGTCAACGACATTCTCGACGTGTCCAAAATCGAATTCGGACAGCGGCCGCTGCAGCGCTCGTCGTTCGAACTGCGGAGCGTGGTCGACGAGGTTCTCTCGATGCTCTTGCCGACGCTCCAGGACAAGAACATCGAGGTGAAGATCGAGATTCCAGAGACCCTTCCCCGCATCGACGCCGACCCGGACCTGGTCAAGCAGGTATTCATCAATCTTCTCACCAATGCGGTCAAGTACTCGCCGCCGAAAACGACGGTGACGGTGCGAGCCGAAGAGGGACCGGTGGAGATCGCGGTGTCGGTGGCCGACCAGGGCGTGGGCATTCCCGCCGACGAGGTCGAGCACGTCTTCGACAAG
>JAOTVO010000038.1 GCA_029863355.1 Candidatus Krumholzibacteriia bacterium | reverse complement strand
GGTCGTCGGAGAGCGTCTCCAGGGCGGCGCGCAGGAAGCGCCGCCGCTCCTCGCGCTCGACCGACTCGATCGGTGTCGGTTGGTCGGAAGCGAAACGCTCGCGGTCGGGGTTGTCGTCGTAGTACAGGGGGACGTGGCCGCGCGCGCTGCGCCGCACGAAGTTGATGCAGTGGTTGCGCAGGATGCGGTAGAGCCACGGGAAGAAGGGCCGCGACGGGTCGAAGCGGTCGCGCGCGCGGTAGGCCTTGATGAAGGCGTCCTGCGAGAGGTCGCGCGCGTCCTCGGCGTTGCCCACGAAGCCGTATGCCACGTAGAAGGCCTCCCCCATGTAATTGCGAACGAGGGCCTCGAAGGCTTTCTCGTTCCCGTTCTTCCAGTCCAGAACGATCTCGCGTTCGTTATCCAGCGGCACCGGTTCCCTCCCCGCGCATTGCCTGCCCTACACGGCCGTCGGAGTGATATTCGACGGCCGCGGCCGGCAAGGGGGCACGGGCGATTGTACACGTCTTCACAAGCCCCCGCCAGCGGCAGGCGCCCCCGCCCCGGGACCTTTTCCCGGGCCACGGCGGGCTTGCCTGCGGGATCGCCGCTGGAGTAAAGTAGGCTCTGCGCTCGGCGTACCGCCGGCCGAACCCGGACCCCGCACCGTGCACGCCTTTCGGAACTTTCTCGAGGAGTACGTCGAGCGCGTCGAACCGCTCCAGCGCGAGGCGCATCTCGCGTACTGGAACGCTTCCCTCTCCGGGCGCAGCGAGGACTTCGCGCGCTTCGCCGAGCTCGAACTCGCCTACGGGCGCTTGCACGCCGACCCCCGCGCCTTCGCCGAGCTGGAGCACTGGCGCGGCCGGGGAGGCGTCACCGACCCGCTGGAGCGCCAGCAGCTGGAAATCGTCTACCGGAGCCATCTGCGCAACCAAATCGCCGACGACCTCATGGAGGCGATCACGCGCCTCTCCAGCGCCATGGTCGCTCGCTTCAACGTGTTCCGTGCGCGCGTCGACGGTGACGAGCTCCCGAACAACGCCGTCCGCGAGATCCTGCGCTGGAGCCCGGACTCGCGGCGGCGGCGGGCCGTGTGGGAGGCGGACAAGGCCGTCGGCGCCGAGGTGCGCGACGACCTGCTCGAGCTGGTACGCCTGCGCAACCAGGCCGCCCGCTCCGTCGGCTTCGAGGACTACTACGTGATGTCGCTGGCGCTGGGCGAGCAGGAGCCCGCCGACGTCGCCGCGGTGTTCGACCGCCTCGAGACGCTTACGCGCGAGCCGTTCGCCCGGCTCAAGGCCGAGCTGGACGAGACGCTGGCGGCCCACTGTGGCGTGGAGCGCGCCGACTTGCGCCCCTGGCACTACAACGACCCCTTCTTCCAGGAAGCGCCGCGCCCGGCCGACCTGGACCTCGACCGCTTCTACCGCGACCACGATGTCGTGGCCCTGGTGCGCGACTTTTTCGCCGGTATCGGCCTCGACGTCGATCCGATCCTCGCGCGCAGCGACCTCGTAGAGCGGCCGGGCAAGGAACAGCACGCCTACTGCATGGACGTCGACCGGCGCGGCGACGTGCGCGTGCTGGCCAACGTGCGCAACGACGAACACTGGGCCGGCACCATGCTGCACGAGCTGGGCCACGCCGTTTACGACCGTCACCTCGACGCCTCGCTCCCCTTCGTGCTGCGCGAGCCCGCGCACGTGTTCGTCACCGAGGCGATCGCGATGCTCTTCGGGCGCCTGTCCAAGGACACCGCGTGGATCCACGCCATGACCGGACACGGCCGCGCCGCCGACGGCGGCGTGGAGCGCGCCGCGCGCCTCCACCAGCGGCGCCATCAGCTCGTGTTCTCGCGCTGGTGCCAGGTGATGACCCGCTTCGAGCGCGCGCTCTACCGCGTACCCGAAAGCGACCTCGACGCGCTGTGGTGGGAGCTGGTGGCGCGCTACCAGATGGTGACGCCCCCGGAGGACCGGCGCGCGCCGGACTGGGCGGCGAAGATCCACATCGTGTCCGCGCCGGTCTACTACCACAACTACCAGCTGGGCGAGCTGCTTGCCTCCCAACTCGACCACACCATCCAGGCGCGCATGGGCCGAGGCGGAGCGCGCAAGAGCTACGTGGGACGAAAGTCGGTGGGCGAATACCTGCGCGAGAGCGTCTTCGCGCACGGGAGGCGCTACCGGTGGGACGAGCTCGTGGAGCGCGCGACGGGTGCGCCCCTCGACCCCTTGCACTTCGTGGAACAGTACGTCGCCGGCGACGGTCAG
Source organism: Candidatus Krumholzibacteriia bacterium (assembly GCA_029863355.1). The sequence goes on along the minus strand of JAOTVO010000038.1, from coordinate 11,559 downwards.
TTGTCGTAGCGCGCGATGAGCTCCTCGGCCTTCTCGACCAGCTCGCGGTTACCCACGTAGATCGGCGTGCGCTGGTGCAGGCCCTCGGGCATGATCTCGCGGATGGGCCCGCGTCCGTCGGACGCGTAGCCGCCCGCCTGCTCGATCAGGTAGGACATGGGCACGGCCTCGTAGAGCAGGCGCAGCTTGCCGCGGGGTTTGTCGGGGTCCCGGGTGTCCGCCGGGTAGTAGAAGACGCCACCGCCGAGAAGGGTGCGGTGCACGTCGGACACCATCGAGCCGATGTAGCGCAGCGAGAGCGAGTGCTTGGCGCCTTCCTCCCCCTGCAGCCAGCGCGTGTAGCGGCGCACGCCCTCGGTCCAGTACTTGTCGTAGCCCTGATTGACGCTGTAGTACCTGGGCTTATCCGGCAGGCGGATGTCGGGGTGCGAGAGCAGGAATTCGCCGATGTTGGGATCCAGCGTGAAGCCGGCCACGCCGATTCCGGTGCTGTACACGAGCATCGTGCTCGATCCGTACACGATGTAACCCGCGGCGACGATCTCCTTGCCCGGCTGTAGTACATCCTCCAGCGTTCCCCGACCCGCCTTCGTCTTCCGCTTGAAGATGGCGAAGATGGTGCCGACGCTGACGTTGTAGTCGATGTTGGATGATCCGTCGAGGGGGTCGAAGACGAGCACGTAGTCGCCGCACTCGTAGTGCTCGGGAATGGAGATGACGTCCTTCTCCTCCTCGGACGCCATCACGGCCAGCCGCCCCGTGTGGTCGTTGAGCTGGAAGATCGTGCGCTGCGCGTAGACGTCGAGCTTCTGTACCTCTTCGCCCTGTACGTTCTCGTGCCCGGCCGCGCCGAGGATATCGGCCAGCCCCGCCCGCGTGGTGCGACTGGCAATGAGCTTGCCAGCCAGCGCCATGTCGTAGAGCAGGCTGGTGAGCGCCCCCGACGCGTCGGGGAACCCGGCCTGCGCCATCAGGATGTGGCGCTCGATGGTGATGACGCCGGGGACATGCGGGATTGAGGTCATGGCGCGCGACTCCTCCACGAGCTCCGGATCACCAGTACCAGTTGAACTGCAGGCTCCCGTCGACGAAGAGCGCGTTGTCGATGAGATCGCCGTCGATGCCCAGGAAGACGAGCTCCACCTGCGGCCCCATGGCGAACTTGTCTGTGAGCCGCCACTCGTAGCCCGTCGCGGCGACGAGCCCCAGGCCGGTGTCGGTCGACTCGGCTTTGACGCTCAGCCCGCCCGCGCTGCCCAGCGAGAAGGTCGCGTTGGCCGTCGCGAAACCGAGGCCGCCGCGCAAGTAGAAGCCCATGTTGCCGGGGAAGAACGTGGCGGCGAAGGTGACGGCGCTCAGCGTCAGGTCCGCCTCGCCGATCTTGCCGCCGGAGGAGCCATCCACCACGTCCCACTGCTTGACCCAGGCCGAAGACTCCAGGTGGAGCACCAGGTTGGGCTTCACCGCGCCGCCGATGCGGAAGTTGCCGATCCCGGACCACTCGTCGGGGCTGCCCCAGTCCGGGTCCTTCCAGTCCCAGCTCGCGCTCCCGCCGCCGAACCCGAATCCGATGAAGAAACCCGTTCGATCGTGCGGTTTGCCCGCGTGCGCCGCACCGGTCAGCACGAGCGTGGCGAGCGTGGCGGCGAGGGCCGCATAGCGACTGCGCATGTGTCCTCCTCTGCGAGCCGCCGGCTCACAAGCGGATCATGATACCGACGACGATCGCCGAGTACTGCTGGTTCCCTTCCCCTTCCACCTCCGGCGCGCCCACGGGCCGCACCAGATTGCTGGGCGCGAAATCGGCGTTGCGGTTGATCGTCCACGCGAAGCGCGTGTACGCCGACCAGTTGTCGTTCAGCGCGTACTGCGCGCCCGCCCCAAGGCTCACCGAGGGCCCGGACACCGAGTCCATCGAACGGACCAGGACGTTCTCGATCTCCAGCTCCTCGGCGCTGGTGGTGAAATAGCCCAGCCCGGCTTCGAGGAAGGGGTTGAAACGCTGGTTGGGAATGCCGATGAAGCGCGTGCGCCCCAGGAACTGGAGCGTGGTGATGCCCCCTCCCCTCACGCTCTGCACCCCCTGGTAGCCGATCTGGCGCTTCGATTCCAGGGCGTTGTTGCCGAAACTGAAGTAGGAGAACGACCCCGAGACCTCGAGCCAGGCGAACGGGGCGTATCCCAGCCCCAAGGTGAAAGGAAGCGTGGTGTTCCACGCGTCGCGGAACGACCCCGGCGCGGCCGTCATGGCGATGCCCAGGTCGGCGTAGACCACGATCGTATGCGGGCGTCTGAAGTAGGTGTCGTCCTGCGCGCGTGCGACGCCCGCCGCGCCGAGCGCCAGGACCAAGAACAGTGCAAGTGCCAGTTTGCGTCTCATTGTCAAAGCCACCTCGTCGGTATCGTCGAAGCGTCTCGCCGCCGGGCACGGCGTCCCATCCGAGCGATCCTGTCTCCTTGTGGGTCCGGGGGCGCACCCGGGCGACCCGGGAGCGTGGGGGTGCCAATCGGCGGACATGATAGCGCAACGCCCGGCCATACCCAAGGGCAAAATCCCCGGGCGTCCGCTATCGGTACGAGCGGCCCGGACTCACCCCTTGATCACGCCTATGGGCTTGATTTCGACCACCTTGCGCAGCAGGCCGGCATTGTGCAGAACGTCGACGACCTCGGCCACGTCCTTGTAGGCCTCCGGCATCTCCTCGGCGAGCGTGCGCCGGTCGCGCGCGCGCACCGTGACCCCCTGACGCTTGAGTTCGTCGGTGATCGATCGCCCCCGGCTGCGCCGGATCGCGGCCTTCCGGCTCAGGGCGCGCCCGGCCCCGTGGCAGGAGCTGTAAAACGGGTGCTCGTCCGTGGTGGCCACCCCCGCGCAGAGGTACGAAGCGGTCCCCATGTCCCCCGGCACCAGCACGGGCTGGCCGAGGCGAAGGTACGCCGGCGGCAGGCGGTCGTCCCCGGGGGGCAGCGCGCGCGTGGCACCCTTGCGGTGCACGCACACCTTGCGCGAGCGGCCGCCCACCGCGTGGGACTCCACCTTGGCGATGTTGTGGGAGACGTCGTAGACGAGGCGGAAGCCGAGCTGGGCCTCGTCCCGGCCCAGGGCCTCGGCGAGGGCGCGCTGCGCGAGCCCCATCAGGGTCTGCCGGTTGGCCCAGGCGAAGTTGGCCGCCGCCGCCATGGCCGCGAGGTAGCGTTTGCCCAAGGGGGAGGCGAGGGGTGCGGCGGCGAGCTGGCGGTCGGGGAGCGAGAAGTCGAAGCGCGTCGAGGCCATCTCGCGCAGGAAATCGGTACAGACCTGGTGGCCCAGGCCGCGCGAGCCCGTATGAATGAGCACGGTGATCGCGTTCTCCGGCAGACCCAGCGCGCCGGCGATGTCGGGCGCGAAGACGCGGTTCACGTACCCGATCTCGACGAAGTGGTTCCCCGAGCCCAGCGAGCCCAGCTGGTGGCGCCCTCGCTCGACCGCGCGCGCGCTCACCTCGGCGGGGTCGGCGCCGGGCATCGTGCCCCGCTCCTCCGAATGCGCCAGGTCGTCGGCCTGCCCGAAGCCGCGCGCGACGGCAAAGCGCGCGCCCTCGCCGAGCACGCGTCGCATCTCGGCCGCGCTCAGGTCGCCCATGCCCGACTCGTGCGGCACCGGCCCGCAGGGAATGCGCTGGAAGAGGCGGGCGACCACCGCCTCTATCTGGGACTCGACCTCCGCGCGCTCGATACCGCCGCACGCCAAGAGACGCACGCCGCAGTTGATGTCGTAGCCCACCCCGCCGGGCGAGATCACGCCGCCCTCGTCGAAGGCCGTCGCCGCCACGCCGCCGATGGGGAAACCGTAGCCCAGGTGGCAGTCGGGCATGGCCCACGAGTAGCCCACGATGCCCGGCAGGTGGGCGACGTTGGCCACTTGCTGCAGGGCGACGTCGTCGCGGATGGCCGCCATCAGGCGATCGCTGGCCAGCACGCGCCCGGGCACGCGCATGCCCCCCTCGCGGGGGATCTCCCAGAGGTAATCACTCTTTCGCACGAGCCTCACGGCGTCACCTCGAGCTCGACGGGGACGGCCTCGGGCGCGCCGCCGCCGAGCTGATCGATCGCGCGCCCCTCGTTCGCCGCTATCTCGATCATACCCCAACTATTGGCGATCGCCATGAGGGTCCCGCCGGGCCGCTCGGCGTAGAACGCACCCACCGTGCCCAGCTCGCGACCCGCGGCGCGCACGCGCACGCGCGCGATCGGTGCGCCGAGCGCACCGGCGGCCTCCGCCGCGGGAATGTTGGTGAGTACGTTGCCGAAAGCGTCCACGTAGCGCCCCGCGCCGCGCACGCGGTCCGGGCCGAGTGCGAGGGCGGGCAGCCCGACGAGACCCGCCAACTCGGCGATGGGCGCGGCTACCGATTCGACGGACTCCCCGGCGGCGAGGGCGCCGGCCGCCGGGGCGAAGACGTCGCGGCCCTGGAAGGTGCTGCCCTCCGCGGGCTGCGCGCGAAGGCGCGCCAGCCGCTTCTCGTCCAGCGCGTAGTAGCGCGATGCGGCCGGCGGCGCCGCCTCGGTGGCGAGGCCGTTGTCCGGCGCCACCACGAAGCGCCCCGCGCGCTCGGCGACGATCGCGCCGCGCGCCGAGCCCACGCCGGGATCGACGACGGCGAGGAACACGGTGCCCTTGGGAAAGTAGCGGAAGGCGAGCGCGAGCACGTAGCTCCCCTGTGCGACCGCGTGCGAGGCAATGCCGTGGGTCAGATCGACCGGGTGGGCGCGCGGCGCGGCGGCGAGCACCGCCGATTTCATCACGCCGACGTAGAAGCTGTCGGCGCCGAAGTCGGACAAGAGCGCCACCATCCGCGGCGCGCTCACGGCACTCCGCCCCTGATCCGCCCGGCCAGTCGCCCCCAGAAACCGCTCTTGCGATTCCACGACGCCCGCAGGTCGTCGAGCCCGCGCATCGTCGTGTCGTAGGCGAGCTCGATCATCCGCTCGGAGTGGTCGAAATCGAAGGAGCTGAACTCGTCCAGGTTCGTGTGTACGACCACGTCGGCCCTGCCCACCGAGGCCACGCTGTTCATGCGCGCCATGAGGCCGGTGACCTGCACGACCAGGTGGAGGATGTGGTGCGGCCGGCGATACCTCAAATCCACCGGCGCTAGGTTCGACCCCACCGTGAATGCGCAGCCCAGCTCGCGCAGCGCGTCTATGGGCAGGTACTCGCTCAGTCCGCCGTCGACGTAGTATTCGCCGTCGATCTCGACCGGCAGGTAGATCTGCGGGATGCTGCAGCTCGCGCGCACCGCGCGCGCCACCGACCCTTCCCTGAAGAGGCGGCGCTCCCCCGTGACCAGGTTGGTGGCGGGGATGGCGCACGGAACCTTCAGGTCCGCAAAGGTGAGGGGCCCGATCAGGTCTTCGACGAATTCCTCGATACGCTGGCTCGAGATGAAACCCAGCCGCGTGAGCCGGATCGTCACCAGCTTGCGCCAGCTCATCGTCGTCGCCACCGACTCCAGCGAAGAGACCGGCATGCCCGAGGCGTACATCGCCGCCACCATGCTGCCGCCGCTCGTCCCCGTGATGTACGAGATGGGGATGCCCGCCAACGCGAGGGCTTTGAGCACGCCCACATGCGCGACGGACTTGGCGGTGCCGCCGCTCAGGGCGACGCCGAGAGGAAGGTTGGCCATGTTGAATCTCCGGTGGTGTTCCCGGCGCGCCCCTCGCGCCGCCGAACCATCCTAGCCGCCGCCGGCCGGGTGGGCAAGCAGAGCTTGTGAACACCGCGGCGGGCGGAAGCAGAGCCGTTCCGGCGCCCGCCTCCGGTCCGTTGACGTCGCCGCCGCAAGCCACGTAGAATCCTGACGGCTCGAGAAGAAGATCCGACGACCCCTCGTCCGGCGGAATTGGATGAAATGATTCAGATCTTGTGGGACACGCGCGGTTACTTCTTCTGGCTGCTCGTCGCCTCTGCCCTATGCTTGATCCTCGAACGTATTTGGCCGTGGCGGAAACGACAGAGGATGCTCCGCCGGCAGTTCGCACAGGATCTGTTTTGGCTCTTCTTCAACGGCCATTACGTGGGCGTTCTCGTGGCGTCCGCCGCGGCGTTCCTCTTCGCATGGGCCCTTCCGGTGATCGACCGCGCGAAAGCGCTGAACCTCATCGCCGACCAGCCGCTCCTCGTGCAGGTCACGGTGTTCTTTCTGCTCAAAGACCTTCTCGAATGGACCGTACACATTCTGCTGCATCGAGTTTCGTGGCTGTGGGAGTTCCACAAGCTTCATCACTCGATTAGGGAACTCGACTGGATCGGCAACTTCCGTTTCCACTGGATGGAAGTCGTCGTCTATAAGAGCCTGACGTACTTCCCGCTCATCGTCCTGGGGATCGACGGCCGCGTCGTTCTCGTGATCGCGGTGGTGGGTACATTGATTGGGCATCTGAATCACAGCAACTTGAATATCTCCTGGGGACCGCTACGCTACGTGATCAACTCGCCCCGCATGCACGTGTGGCATCACGATCACGATTGGCCGGACGACCGGCGCTATGGCGTCAACTTCGCCATTTGTCTGAGCGTGTGGGACTGGATCTTCGGTACCGCCTACTGGCCTTCACGCGAGCAATCGCCGGAGCAGCAGCCGCAACAACTCGGCTTTCCAGGTGACCAGCGGTTTCCGCGCAGTCTCCTGGGGCGGATCATCTATCCCTTGTCGCGCCTTCCCGTCAGGCATCAACGAGGAGACTGAATTCGGACGTGGCTGGGTAGCTCGTTGTGCGCGCTAGAAGCGCAGCATCAAGCCCGCGCCGAAGCGGCTCGCGTTCAGACGCTCGCTGGCGAAGATCGCCTCGTAGCTCCACTCGCCGAAGACCGCCAGCGGGAAGACCGGCGCGGACAGGTCGATCCCGACGATGCCCATGGCGCTCGGCTTGGCCGTGCTGCCGACCAGTTCCTCGGTCGAGGTGCCCGCACCCTGCGCGATGGCCTGGGCGATCTCGGTGTTCATCCAGTGCATGCCCGCGCCGGCGCCGAGATAGAGGGAGAGCGGCGAGGCCGGGAATGTGAAGACGTTCTTGCGCAAGAGCGCGGTGACGCTGGCGTCCTCGTAGCGGAAGCCGGTGGTGGCGGTCACGGCGCCGGCCGTGTAGGTGTACTCGAAGTCCTTGGCGAAATAGCCGCCGCGGATCTGCAGGTCGAGCATGGGGACTGTCCCGATGCCGAGAACGACGCCGTAGGTCGTGGCCGACCCCAGGTCGCCGGAGCCGGGCAGAACGTCCCCCGAGACACTCGAAACGCCGACGTGGCCGCCGATGGAGATACCGGTGAGGGCACCGGCGGTTACCGGCCAAGTCATTGCCAAGATTACAGATATAACGATGGTCGTGCGCATGGTGCACCTCCGGTTGGGCGAAACTGCGGAAGGGGCTGCAAGAACCGCTCCACGCGGAACCATCCGGCGGCGCGGGCGTATCTAACCCCATAGGAGGCCCGCCCATGAAGCGTCCCGAACCGGCCGTTTTGATGATCCTCTTGGTGCTGAGCACTCTCGTGATATCGCCCCTCGCCGCGCAAGCGTCCGGGACCGAGGCGAGCTGCGTCGTCGTGACCGTGTCGGGTACGGACACGGCGGCGGGCGCGACCGTCGTCGCCCTGCGCGCCGACTCGAACGCATGCGCGCTGGACGGGCACGAACGCGCGATCGCGCGCGCCCGCGAGATGGTGCGCGCGGCACGGACGGTCGCAGGGGCCGTGGGCGGCGCGGCGGCTACGGTGGCGCACGCGATCGTGCGCACAGCGCTGCGCGCGGCGGCTTCGGCCGTGGCCGCGATCGTGTAGTCGAGCAAGAGAGAGACCCCATCGTTGCGAAGGCCCCCGCTCTTTTGGAGCGGGGGCCTTCGCGTTTTGTTGCGGCGGAGCGGGCGGTCAGCCCAGCGTTTCGGCGAGGAAGCGCGCGTATCCCTCCGACATCGCCGCGCTTTCCAGCGCGACGACCTCCGGCACGTCGTAGGTATGCAGCGCGTGCACGCGCGCCTGCAGCGCGTCGAAGCGCGCGCGCGTGGTCTTGGCCAAGAGGAGCGCCTCGTCGTCGCGCACCACCTCTCCCTTCCACCGGTAGATGCTGCGCACGGCGGGGACCACGTTGACGCACGCGGCGAGCGATTCCTCCACCAGCGCCGTCGCGATGAGCTCGCCCTGCGCGGCGTCCGCCGCGGTGATCAGCACCACGAGGTAGTCACCATCCATGTTCCGCTTCCTCCTTTTCAATGGACGCCCAGCACGTGCAGCAGGCGGTGCAGACCGAAATAGAGCACCAAGCCCAGGAGCGCGCTCACCGAAAACCGCTTCTCCCGCTGCTGGTTGAACTCGGGGATGAGATCCGTGGCCGCCACGTAGACGGCGATTCCGCACGAGAGCGCGAGCGCCGGACCGGCCACGTGCTCGAGGCGGCTCATGAGGAGCGCCCCGGCCAGGGTCGCCGCCGCGAGCAGCAGCGTGGAATCGATCGCGCGCCGCTGCGAGGCCCCCGACGCCATCATCACCGACGCGATGGTCACGCCCTCGGGGATCTTGTGCAGGATGACGGCCAGCGCGATGAAGATCCCGAGCGCCGCCGTCAACTGAAAGCCCGCCGAGATGGCGACGCCGTCGAAGAACGCGTGCAGGGCGAGGCCCACCAGCGCCGTGAGCCCCACCGCCGGCTCGGTGTGGTGCTCGGCGTGCGTCTCTTCGCCGAAGTGGAAGTGCGGAGTGAAGGTGTGCTCGAAGAGATGCGCGAGTACGTACCCGGCGAGGATCCAGACAGACGCCTGGGGCACGCGTGCGAAGCTCTCCGGCACCATGCTCACGAACGCGGCCGCGAGCATGTAGCCGGCGCCGAAGGCAATGCCGTGGCTGAGGCGATGGCGCCCCATTCCTCGCGGCAGCGTCACCGCCAGCCCCCCCGCCACGGTGGCGCCGGCGGCAATGACCGAGAAGAGGATCGTCCAGCTGAGCGCGCTCACCTTGCAGACCGTCTCACCACATCAACGCGTGGTTAGATTCGCATCTCGTCCAGGGCCGCGTCGGCGAGCGGCGCCGCGTCGATCGTCCGCGATTCGCCGTTGCGCTGGAACTCCACGCGTACGGAGGCCTGGTCGCGCGCCTTGCAGTAGCGCGCCACCACGGCGGCAACGGTCGCCGCACGCGGCTCGTCCATCTCGCCCATCACGATCACGGTCGGACCCGTGCAGTCGGCTGCCCGCGCGCTCCAGTGCGTCTTGCCGTAGTACTCGAGGAACGCATTCTCGACTTCGTCGCGGCCAACCACGATCCTCAGCTGCGGCGAGAGACGGAAGTGCCGCCCCACGCCCAGCACGTACACGTCGTCCATGGACAACCGCTCCTCGCCCATGTTGTCGACGAGGTCGCGCAGCTTGCGCGAGTAAGCCTCGTCGGTGAGGAAGCAGCAGCCTCCAGCCGGCTGCATGTACTCGGTGAGGCCGAACCCGGCGGCCAGCTCTAGCTGCGGCCGGCGGGAGCGCCCGTGAAATCCGCACAGCTTCTCGCGGTCGATCCAGCCCTCGCGCTCGGGGAGCGTCGGTTCGAGCAGCTTGGCCGAGAGCGGGCGCAGGAGGCGGCCCTCCAGGCCCGACTCGCGCTCGATCATCTGCATCGTCTGCCGCATCTGCGACATGGGGCGCTGCCCGATCACCTCGCCCGTGAACACGAAGTCCGCGCCCACGTCCTGCATGTAGCGATGCGCGCGGTCGATCATGAAGAGCCGGCAGTCGATGCACGGGTTCATGTTGCGACCGTAGCCGTGCTTGGGACGCATGACCATGGGCAGGTAGTCGTCCGAGATGTCCACCAGCTCCACCGGGATCCCCGCCTCCGCGGCCACCTGCAACGCGTGGTTGCCGACGGGCCGATCCTTGCGGCCGACCCGGCTGTTGTGCCCCGCGACACAGAAGCCGGTGAAGAAGTGCAGGCAGGTGACGTCGGCCCCGGCCGCCTGGACGACCTTGGCCGCCAGCGCCGAGTCCAGCCCACCCGAGAGCAAGCCGATGCCGTGTGCTTTTCGTTTCATGACCGCGCGCCCGAAGTGAGCTACAAGTGGAACGGATACAAGGAGATATGCCCAAAGCCGGGCACTGTGGAATATAGCACGGCGAGGCCAGGAATCAACCCCAATCGCCGCGGGCGCGGCGCGGTGCGTCTAGGAGTGTCGCGGGCCGTTGGGGCTGAACGCGTCGCCCAGGAAATCCGCGAGGACGTTGCAGCAGACGACGGTGAGAAAGATCATGAGCCCGGGGAAGATCGCAATCCACGGGCAGCTGGCGAGGAAGCCCTGCGCGTTCTGCAGCATCGCACCCCAGCTCGGCGTGGGCGGCTGCACGCCGAAGCCCAGGAAGGAAAGCGCGCTCTCGATGATGATCGCTTGCGCCAGTCCCAGCGTGACCGCCACCAGCACCGGGGCCAGCGTGTGCGGGAGCAGGTGGCGCACCAGTATGCGCCGGTCGGACAGTCCCAGGGTGCGGGCGGCGTCCACAAACTCGTACTCCTTCGTGGAAAGCACCACGGCGCGCACCAATCGGGCGACCTCCATCCACTGCGTTATCCCGATCATCACGCACAGCGCCGGAATGGTCAGCTGCGACGTGATGAGGCTGGAGACGAAGAGGATCACGAAGAACACCGGCACCGCCAGCATCAGGTCCACGAAGCGCATGATGAGCATGTCGACCCAGCCGCCGTAGTAGCCGGCCACGCCGCCGGCCATGACCCCGACGATCAGCGCCACGACCATGGCCATCAGCCCCACCGCCAGCGACACGCGTCCCCCGTGCATCACGCGCACGAAGACGTCCCGGCCCAGATCGTCGGTGCCGAACGGGTGGTCCAGCGAGGGCGCCAGGTACTGCCGCGTCAGATCGATCTTGTCCTTGTCGAACGGACTCAACAACGGCGCGAAGATCGCCGCCACCACGATCAGCCCCAGCACCACCATGGCCGTGTAGGCCAGCGGATTCTGCTTGAGGTAGCGCGTGAACCCGGCGCGGTCGCGCCGCTCGCGCCGCCGCGCGTTGGCGCGGAACGGCTCGCGCATCGGGTGCACCGTCTGCACCTCGACGACGGCGCCGCGCTTCTTATCGCGCGAGTCGAGTACGGGGGTCGAGTATCCCATGGATCGTGTCCGCCACCAGGTTGAGAACCGCAATGAGCGACGAGGCGATGAAGATGATGCCCATGAGCCGCGTGTAGTCCTGCCGCAAGAGTCCGTCGTAGAACAGCCGCCCCATCCCCGGCCACGCGAAGATCGTCTCCGTGATGATCGAGCCCGTGAAGAGGGCCGGCATGTTGAGAGCGATGACCGTCAAGACGGGTATCGCCGCGTTGCGCACGGCGTGCTTGAAAACCACGCTCCCCCGCGAAGCTCCCTTGGCGCGCGCGACGTCGATGTAGTTCATCTGCAGCACCTCGGAGAGACTGGCGCGCATGTACCGGCTCCAGCTCGCCACGAAGAGCAGCGAGAGCACCAGCGTCGGCATCAATAGGTGGCGCAGGTGATCCAGGACCGAGAACGGCACGCCCAGCGA
>JAOTVO010000037.1 GCA_029863355.1 Candidatus Krumholzibacteriia bacterium | reverse complement strand
GTCAAAGCGGCCGCCCAGCACCTCGTCCGCCCAGGCGATGAGCGCGGGGACGAACATCGCCGCCAGGTAGACGCCGACCAGGAACACGGCGTTCCCCTTGAAGGTGTTCCAGCCGAAGTCGAGTGACGGCCCGACGGGCAGGCCCTGCGTGTTGGTCATGACTCCCTCCTGTACGCAGCCCATGGTACGCCATGGAGCCCCGGTGTGCAACGGGGATGAAATCAGAAGTAGTAGGTGAGCGCGAGGCCCAGCGAGGACTGCGCGCCGTCCTCGTCGATGTCGAAGCCGGCCGTGACCTCGCCCAGGTCCACCGTCACCTTGTTGTAGGTGATGATGTTGTAGGTGAAGTCGACGCCCAGCGAGAAGTGGCGCGAGAAGAAGAAGTCGAAGCCGCCACCGATGGGCGCTCCGCCGCCCTCGACGCGCACTTCGGTCTGGTTGTCCGTGAGCACCAGGCCGTAGCCGCCCAGTCCCCCCTTGATGAACGGGCGAAAGTTCTTGCCCGGCGCGAAGCGGTAGTGCGCGAGGATGGCGAACGAGCCGAAGCCGGCGTCGATCGCCTGCACCGAGGTCTCGTGGCTGGCCACGCCGAGCTCGAGCTGCAGCGAGAAGACGGGGTTGAAGCTGTAGCCGGTGAAGAGCTGCACGCCCCCGCCGTCGTCCTTGACAAAAAAACCGCTCTCGCCGTCGTCGTCCACGCCGAGCCCGCTCGCCGCAAAGCGCAAGCCCAGGTAGAAGCCCTTGTCGCGGCCCTCCTCCTGGGCGCGGGCGGGCGTGGCGAGCAGGAACACCGCCGCCAGCAGCATACCCAGCGCCCGCACGCGGTCAGCGTTTGAAGAATGATACGTTCCGATTCTCGATAGCTGCATGTTCCGCCCCCGTCCTCGCCCCCGAACATACCAACAAGCGTGCCAGTCGGCGAGAACCGCGCGGCCATCCTCGGAACACAATGCGGCACAACGAATTAGGAATATGCCCGCGCGAGGCGCTCCCCTGCCTCGTCGCCCGCGGGCGTGAATCGTCCGCACGCTTCGTGAAAACCGGCCACGACTGCGGTAGAGTATAACCACGATGAGCCGGCACGTGGCGGAGGCATTCGAACGTGGCTTTCTGGCCCGCTCGCTCGAGAAGCAGGTTGCCGAGTGCGATCGCTACGAACTCGCGCCACTTTTCCTCGAGCTGTTCCGCGACCGGCAGCCGGTGCTGGAGGCGGGGTGCGGAAGCGGGCAGTGGTGCGCGTGGTTCCACCAGCACGGCATCCGCTCCGACGGCATCGACTGGTCCGGCGAGCTGTGCGCGCGCGCCGCGAGCGCGATTCCCGGCCCGTCGTTCGTCTCCTGTGACATGGCGGCTACGCCGTTTCCAGACGGATCGTACGGTGGGATCGTCGCGCTGGGATCGGTCGAGCATTGCGAGGTCGGGCCGGCGAGGGCGCTGGCCGAGTTCCGCCGCCTGCTGCGCCCCGGCGGCATCGCGCTGGTGACGGTCCCCTACGGCGGAGCCCTGCGCCGCGTCATGCGAGCCGTGCGCAGCCCGGCCGAGCGCGCCAAGTCGTGGCGGTGGGTGCGGCTCGCGTTTGGCAAGCCGGTGGGCGGGGGCACACTGAGATCCGCCCGCACCGCGGCGAACAGAGCCTGGCATCCGCGTTTCACGTGCGACCGCGAGGGGTGGTCCTTCTACGAGTACGAATTCGACAAGGCCCAGATGCGCGCCTTCATCGCCCGCGCCGGTCTGGAGGTTCGCGACGAGTTCGTCGCGTTCCACGACCAGGGCATCACCCGGAGCTTCGGCGTGGCGGCGGGCCGGTGGAACAGCGAACGCTGTGACGTGGACTTCACCCCGATGGGCCGGATTCTGAGAACACTCCTCCCCCCCGCTTCCGCGGGGCATATGCTCTGCTACGTGCTGCGCAAGGAATCGTGAAGTCCCGGGTTCGTCGATGCCATCGAAGGGTCGAGAGTCTATAACGGCGATCATCGCCGCGCTCTTCATGCTCGCCGTGGTCGGCTGCCAGGATACGCCGCGGCGCTCGAGCCAGGCGTCGTGCTGCGGAGCCGGCAACGAGCCCACGTTCATTGCGTCAAAAGCCGACGACGACGACGGCGACGGCAATCCGCGAGACGAGGACTTCCCCAGGATCAACGACGAAGATGACGACATCGCCGACCACGCGTGGGCTGTGGACGCCAGCGGCGTCTACCACTTGTTCTTCCATAACGAGGGTCTCGGACAACCGAACGAGATCGAGCACTACACCTCAACCGACCTCCAGACATTCGATTACGTCGGTGTCGCGCTGCGCCCCCAGCCGAGCGGCTGGGACGCCGGCGGGCTGTGGGCGCCGAGCATCACCGAGCACGAGGGTCGTTACTACATGTTCTACACCGGCGTCGAGAGCGGCGGTGGCGATGACGCCAGGCAGAGGATCGGCCTGGCCACTTCGACCGATCTCGTCGCCTGGACGCGCTACCCCGTCAACAACTGCCCGGGCACGCCCGGCGACGGCTGCGTCTACGAATGCGCCGAGAGTTGGACGACGTGGGGTGGGCCGGACGGTTCGTTCAATCATCAGTGCCGGGACCCGTTCGTGATATGGGACGCCGTCAACGGCCGGTTTGTGCTGTTCGCCACGGCGAAGAGCACCAATCAGTTCGGCGTGGTCACGGTCGCGTACTCGAGCGATCTGCAGGGCTGGAGCGGCGCCGGGTACATCGACGCGACACGCCGACTGGCAACGGGCGTGGGGGCGCAGACGACGGGAGGCCACAGCGAGAATCCGCACGTCGTGTCTTACCGCGGCACACACTACCTGCTCTTCTGCGACTGGGGTGATCCCGAGGATTACGCCACGGCGGAGAATCCGAGAACGATCACGCAGTACGCGACATCGCCGAGTCTGATGGCGGACTCCTCGGGAAGCATGCAGTGGACATATCGCGGATACATCCCGGACCCCGGCGTCAACGCCATCGAGGTGCTGCGCGTCAACGAAGGTTTCTGGCTGATGTCCCAGAGCATTTCCAACGAACGCTCGGGGAACCACCCCGCGCACCGCCGCGAGCTGCGTCTCAAGTGCCTCACCTGGCGCGACGGGCTCACGTTCTCTACGTCGAACGCTCGGCCGCCGTGCAACGCCACGGCGACAGGGACCAGCCCGCTGGCCGGGAAGGCTTTTCCCTGATTTCCGAGGATCCGGGGGAAGCTACTCGCGGTCGATTCCCAGCGCCTTCATCTTCTTGTGCAGATTCGTGCGCTCGAGGCCGAGCTCGTCGGCCGTGCGCGACACGTTCCACCTGTGCTTCTCCAGGGCGCGCACGATGAGGTCGCGCTCGAAGCGCTTGCGGGCGTCCTGCAGGGAGAGGTCGGCGTAGGCGTCGAGCGGCTCCGCGGGCAGGACCGAGGGTGGCGACGACGGCAGCGCCGTGGCGCCGGCGTTGGCCATCGACGGTTCGGGCGCCAGGCGCTCGCCGCGCCGCGAGAGCACCACGCTGGGCACGCCGGCGCGGATTTCGGCGGAGACGTCCTCGGCGCGCACGATGCGGCCCGGGCACATGATCACCATGCGCTCGACCTGGTTGCGCAGCTCGCGCACGTTGCCGGGCCAGGGGTAGCGCTCGAGCAGCCGCATCACCTCAGGCTCGACGTTCTTGGATGGCAGGTCGTTGGCCGCACTGTACTCACGCACGAAGGCCTCGACCATGAGCGGGATGTCCTCGGCGCGCTCGCGCAGCGGCGGAGAGACGATGGGCACGACGTTCAATCTATAATAGAGGTCCTCGCGGAAGCGTCCCGCGGCCACCTCTTCGGCGAGGTGCTTGTTGGTGGCGGCGATCACACGCACGTCCACGCGCGTCACTTCGTCGCTCCCCACGCGCTGGATCTCGCCTTCCTGCAGCACGCGCAGCACCTTGGTCTGCACCTTGAGGCTCATGTCGCCGACCTCGTCCAGGAAGATGGTTCCGCCGGCAGCCGCCTGGAACTTGCCCTCGCGCGATTGCACCGAGCCGGTGTAGGCGCCGCGCACGCTCCCGAACAGCTCCGCTTCGATCAACTCCTCGGGAATGGCCGCGCAGTTCACCTTGACGAAGGGAGCCTTGGCGCGCGGGCTGCGGTCGTGGATGGCCTGCGCGATGAGCTCCTTGCCGGTGCCGGACTCGCCCGCGATGAGCACGCGCGCGTGCGTGGGCGCGACCTTGGCGATCTCCTGGATAATCGCGGCGGCCGCGCGGCTGCTGCCGAGAAACTCGCGCTTGCCCCCCGCGCGCTCGCGCAGACGCCGGTTCTCGGCGGTGAGCGCGGCGCGTTCGAGCGCGTTCTTGGAGGTGAGCAGGATGCGATCCTTGCCGCAGTCCTTCTCGAGGAAGTCGAACGCGCCCAGCCGCGTCGCCTCGACGGCGCGGTCGATGGTGCCCTGCCCGGTGAGGATCACGACCACCTGCTCGGGCCACCGCGCCTTGACGTCGCGGAGCATGTCGATGCCGTCACGGTCGGGCATGCCCAGGTCGAGATAGATCACGTCGAAGGACTCGCGCGCGAGGCGGTCGAGCGCTTCGGCGCCGCTCCCGGCGGAGGCCGTCTGCCAGCCCGCGTTGCGGTGGATCATCTCGATGGTGCGGCGGATGTTGGGCTCGTCGTCGACGATGAGCATGCGTCCGGGCATATCAGATCTCCTTGGTTTCGCGAGGCGGTGGTCCCGCCAGGGGAAGGGTGATGACGAATTCGGCGCCACCCTCGGCACGGTTTGCCGCGGTGACGTTGCCGCCGTGCATGAGCACGATGCTCTTCACCATGGCCAGCCCGAGGCCGGTGCCTTCCTTGCGGGTGGTGAAGTAGGGATCGAAGAGCTTGGCGATGTGATCGCCCGCGATGCCGGGGCCGTCGTCCTGGAGGCGGAGGATCGCGTGCTCGTCGTCGCGGGCAAGCGAGAGGTTCACGTGTTTCGCGCCCACCGCGACGGCGTTGTCGTAGAGGTTCACGAGCACGCGTCGCACCTGGTCGGCGTCGAAGCGAAACGGCGGCACGCCGGTGTAGTGCACCGAGGTCGCCACCTGCGGATAGAGGGCGGCCACGTCGCGGGCGAGCGCCTCGAGCGAGCCCTCCCGCGGGGCGAGGTCGGGCATCTTGGCGAACGTGGAGAACTCCTTGACCAGCGCCTGCAGGTGGTCGAGCTCCTCGCCCACGACGCGCGTGGAGTCCCCCAGCAGACGGGAGTAGGAATCATCGTCGCCTTTGTACTGGTCGCGCAGCTCCTCCACGGTGAGACGGATGGGCAGCAGGGGGTTCTTGATCTCGTGCGCGAGGTGGCGCGCCACGTCGCGCCACGCGGCCATGCGCTCGGCGTCCACCAGCCGGCTCCGCTGCGCATCCAGGCGCGCGACCATGGCGTTGAACGCGCGCACGAGCCGCCCCGTCTCGCCACCCGCCCGCACCTCGATGTGGTGCGTCCAGTCGCCGCCGGCCACCGCGCCCGTGGCCGCCACCAGCCGGCGGACAGGCTCGGCCAGGCGCTCGGCCATGAAGAGCGCGAGGGCCAGTGCGACGAGCACGCACAGGCCGTAGATGATGACGAACGGGTAGAAGAAGCTGCGTGCCAGACCGCCCTGCGTGAGGCGCAGCTTGGCGAAGAGCTGCCGCGCCTGCAGCATGCGCGATGACTGCTCGAGGAAGAACGGGTCGAGCTGATGATAGAAGAGCAGCCTCCCCTGCCACGCGGCGAGCAGCATGGTGCGGTCGTCGGCCGCGAAGAAGGCGAGACCGGTCCCGAGCGGTCGCTCCTGTGCCTGGCGCAACCACGCGCGTCCCTCCTGGAAGCGCTGGAACCATGCATTGGCGGCGAAGGGCTCGAGCTCGAGATGCGCGGCGGGCGCGACTCGCCCTTGCGCGGCGATCACGCCGTGGACGGACGCACCTTCGTGGCGCGCGCGCAACAGGAGGTCGAGCGCCGTCGACGAGTCGGCGCGCCCGGGATCGAGCCCGCGCACGAGCGCCGCCACGTCCTGCGCGAAGCGTTCCTGCTCGGCGCTCACGTGCTCGCGCGACACGTCCACACCGGCACGCAGCGCGTCCTCGATGGTCTCGTTGAGCCCCACGTCGAAGCTCTTCTCGATCAGCGAGCGCACGACGAGCGTCAGCGGCACGGCGGGCAGCAGCGCCACCACCAGGCACATCACGACGAGCCGCGCGCGGATGGTCATCGCAGGCCTCCTGCGAGCGCAGAAGCGAGGAGCGTGGGCGAGGCCCTCCGCGAATCTGTCTCGAGGGGCATGGATGGGGTCCGACGCGATTTCACGAGTGCGCGCTCTGGCTGCACCATTGCGAGCGCGAGTGCATGAGCGGAGGGCCCCATCCATGTCCCTCGCCAGCGACCGAAGCCTGCGAGCTGCACCGGTCCGTCCGTCGTGCGCTCGCCGCGGTCGTGGCGCAGGCTGGACGGCCGGAAGCGGGCGGTGCGGTGCCACTCGCTTTGTGACGTCGTGCCTGTGTCGTGCGAGAAGAAGCGCGCGATGAGGTCGTTCACGTTCAGCAACCGCTCGCGCCAGCTGCGGCTCGAGCTTCCCGCCACCTGCTCGTCCACCCAGCCCGCGATCTGCTCCTCCTCGCTCCCGCGCAGCGGATGCACGGCGATGGCGAACGCCACCGCGTACTCGGCCTCCGCATCGAGGTCGCCCAGCGGGAACACGGGCACGCCACGCAAGTGCTCCACGGCGCCGGCCATCGCCGCGAAGGAGTCGAAGGTCAGCACGGTGTCGCCGCGGTCGAGCGAGTAGACGTCGTCCCACACGTCGTAGCGGAGCTCGATCGCGTGCAGGCCCCGGTGCAGGCGCTTGCCGTCGGGGCCGACGAGCTCGTAGAGCACCTCGACCACGGCGGGGAGTCCACTCTCCACGGTGCCCACGACCTCTTCGCTGAAGACGTCGGTGCAGTCGAGATCGCCCGTGACGACCTCACTGACCACGTAGACCGTCGCGCGCGTGATGGCCGGGCGCTCGGCGGCGCGCACGGCTCCGCCCCAGCCCGCGAGCAGGAACGCGAACAGCGCGACCCGCGCGCGCTCCAACAAGAGTCTGTGGCCCCTACCTGCCATCCGCCTCCGCTAGAACGAAAAGCCCAGGAGCAAGTGCACGCGGAACCGGTCCCCCGTGCGCCCGTCCGTAATGGGAATGCCGACGTCCATGCCTAGCGTGCCCACCCAGGGCAAGACCAGGCGGAGGCCGTATCCCGCGCCGGCCTCGATCGTGTCGCTCGTCACCGTTTCCCCGTGAAGCCACCCCTGTCCCGCGTCCAGGAAGACCAACCCGACCAGCCGCGGCCGTCCCGAGAGCCCCGCCAGCGGCCAGCGCAGCTCCGTGTTTGCCGTCCAGAAGCCTTCGTCGCCGGCGGTGCCCGACAGGCTCCACTCCTGGAAGCCGCGAATCGAGTAGTTGCCGCCCAGGTAGAAGCGCTCGTAGTAGGGCGTGCCGCGCGAGACCAAGCCGCCGCTCGCTCGCGCCGAAAATACCCAGCCGCCGGTCAGACGCGCGTGTCGCCGCAGGTCGAGGGTGGCCTTCGTGAAGACGCCGGGGTCGTCCAGCGTGGTGTGATTGACGTTGAGCGTGAGGCGCGCGAATCCGCCGCGCGTGGGATAGACGTCGTCGTTGCGCGTGTCGTAGAACGCGCGCAGGAGCGCGCCCGTGTAGGTAGCCGCCTCGTTTTGCGCCTGCAGATCCGGGGGCAGCTCCGCAAAGCCGTCCTCCTGCTTGTCCTCGAAACGATTGAACGTGGCGTCGGGATCGACGCGCGCGGCACTCAGCCCCGCTTCCAAGCGCGTCGCCTCGCCCGCGCGATACGAGAGTGTGATCTCTCCGCCGGTGCGACCGATTCTCTGCTGGTAGCCGACCCAGTCGGTGCCCGACCACGGCGCCTCGCCCGCGGTCGAGGAGTCGGGGCCGCTGCCGAAGAAGCGGTGGTCGACGCTGTAGAGGAAGAGCTTCACGCCGACGCCGAGCGCGCCGCTCGACGAGACCGGCTTCGCCCACTCGGCGTCCAGTCCGGCCAGCCGAAAGCCCAGGCGCGCGCCGACGCGAAAACGAGAGTCGGCGCCGAGGGCGTTGTCCAGGCGCAGGCCCAGGAGCGTAAGGTACCAGCCGTTCAGATCGTGGTAGCCGAAACCCGTCTCGAAGACCGGATTGCCGCGCTCGCTCACTTCGACGCGCAGCACCACCGCGCCGCGTTCGCGCCCGCGGCGCGTGGAGAACGCGACCGTCTTGAAATAGTCCGTGGCCACCAGGCGCCGCCGCGCCGCTTCGAGCGCGTCGGCATCGACCGGGTCACCGGGCGCGAGCGCGAGGTGGCGCAGCACGACGACTTCGGGCGTGCGCGTGTTGCCCATGACTTCGATGGCCTCGAGCCGCAGCTGGCGCTCTCCCGCCGGCGAGGGGGCGCCGAGCGCAGCCCCCGTGACGGCAAGAATGATCGCCGCCAGCGGGGCGAGAGACTTGGCGAGCATCGGTCGTGGCTTCATGGCAAGACGGCCCAAGCGCAAGTGTCATGCCACGGGACGTCGGGCGTCCATAGAAGATATCTTGTTATAAAACAGTCGGTTACAAAAGAGGGCGCGCTGTCCCGGGGCTGCCGGTGTGAAATTTCGATACACCCCGCCGGGCCGTCGCTTCACGAGCCCGAGGCGCCGGACAGAACATGCGGAGACCGAGCGGCGGTGAGAATCCTCGGCTATGGGAAGGATGCGGGCTAACGCTGGACGGAACTGCCGGACTACGCAGGCCGCTACCTGACGAGCACGAGGCGGCGGACGGCCGCGGGCTCGCCGTCCAGAAGAAGTCGCGCGAAGTACACGCCGCTCGCCACGGGGCGGCCGTGGGCGTCGGCGCCGTCCCAGCGGGCCGCGTGCTCGCCGGCGCTTTGGGGTCCCGACACGAGCGCGCGCACGCGCGCGCCGCGTGCGTCGGTGATCAAGAGGTCGACCGTCCCCGCGCGCGAGAGACCGTAGGGGATGGTCGTCTGCGGGTTGAACGGGTTGGGGTAGCTCGCGCCCATCCACGCGGCGGCCGGCGGTGGTGCGCCGGCGACGCCGGTCGGTGTGCTGGCGAGGGTGTAGATCAGGCCGTTGTTGCCGGCGAAGTAGAACTCGCCTTCCTCGTCCACGCCGAAGGCGCGAAGCCAGGGGACGTTGTTGACGAGGGTCACGCGGTTGGGCTCGTTGATGCCGTCCCAGAAGAGCGACCACAGGCGCGTGCCGGTGTAGTCGCCGAAGAGGTAGCGTCCGACCAGCTCGGGATGCGCGCTGCCGCGGTAGACGTGGCCGCCGATTACGGCGCTGCCCTCGTTGTGGCCGTAGGCATAGACGGGCAGGAGGACGCCGGTGCCGGCGGTGTCGCACGATGGCGGCGAGTAGCAATCGGGCCCTTCCATGAGCGGCCACCCGTAGTTTCCGCCGGGGACGACGACGTCGACCTCCTCGACGAGGTTCTGCCCCACGTCGCCCAACCAGATCTGCTGCGTCACCGGATCGATCGAAAAGCGCCAGGGGTTGCGAAAACCGTAGGCGTAGATCTCCTCGCGGTAGCCATCGGTGTTGCCGGCGAAGGGATTGTCGGGCGGGATTCCGTAGCCAGTTCCGCCGGGCGGGTTTTCCGCGTCGATGCGAAGCAGGGCGCCGTACATGTTGAAGCGGTTCTGCGCGTTGCCGGAATTGGTGTCATCTCCGAGCGAGATATAGAGCATCCCGTCACCGCCGAAGGCGAGCTGGCCTCCGCCGTGGAACAGACTCCCGCGCCCGAGGGCGAACAGCATCGCTTCACTCGTCGCGTCGGCGGAGTCGGGGTCGCTCGTCACCTGATAGCGCGCGACCACCGAGTGGTACGGGAGCTTGGATACGTAGAAGACGTAGAAGGAACCGTTGGTGGCGTAGTCAGGAGAGAAGGCGAGTCCCAGGAGTCCCGACTCACCCGAGCTGGTGACCTTGGCGCTGATGTCGAGGAACACGCGCTTGCTCGACGCGCCGGGGTCGTTGTCGAACACCCACACGATGCCGTTCTGCTGCACGACGAAGAGGCGGTCGCTGCCATCGCCGGCGTGCTGGATATCGACGGGCTGCGAGAACGTGAGGGACGGGACGGCATTCTGCACAGAATAGCCGGCACCCGCGGGCTTCGCGTACGCCCACGGGAGCAGGAGACAGAGTAAGCCGATCAGGAGACGCACATCGGTGATTATAATGGGCCAAACGTCGCATAAGCAAGCCACAAATCGCCGATGTTCCCCGTCGCGTGCTATTATCCGGCGGAGGGCCGTATGAATCGCGAAGGCTACTACTCGGAGAAGCTGTCCGCGGAGCGATTGCGGCGCCGGTCTGCCGGCTGGCGCGCATGTCGGCCGAACGGATCGGCTTCGTCGATCGTGCCTTCGACCTCGTCCTTTGCATACAGAATGGGATCTCCGCCTTCAAGGTGGACGCGCGTGCCCTCGTCGACGAGGCGGTGCGCGTCACGCGTCCCGGGGGGCGCGTGCTCGTTTCCTCGTACGCCCCGAAGATCTGGGAGGCGCGCCTGGGTTGGTTCCGCGCGCAGGCCGCCGCGGGCCTCGTCGGCGAGATCGACGAGACGGCAACGGGCGGCGGCGTCATCGTCTGCAGGGACGGCTTCACCGCGCGCACGGTTACGGAGGCGGAGTTCACGTCGCTCACCGCCCATCTGCAAACGCGGCCCGCGATCCACGAGGTGGCGGAGTCGAGCGTGTTCTGCGAGATCCACGTCTGAGGTTCCGCGGCGCGGTGTCGAGGCGTCGACACCGCCGATTTCCACTGACAGCGGTGCTAAACGCGGGCAGCATCGGCGGCCGGCGGACGCGCCCGCAACGTCGGCCGAGGGGGATTCCCACAGCCACTCGTCGCAACTCGTTGTCATCTTGGCTTGATCGCCTCCGACCGCGCGGCACGGCCCTTGCGAAGCGGCGCGCCGAACTGATTTTCACGGGAGGTGTGGTGATGATGGGTTTCAGTTCGAGATGGAGTGGGGTAGGTGCGGTGCTGGTCGCGATGGCCGTGTCGCTTCCCGCCTGCGAGCGGCGCGACACGGCGAGTGAACCGCCGAACACGACCGCGCCCGCGATCGAGGCGTCGCTCCCCGACCGGGTCGAAGACGACGGCCGCGTGCGCAAGCACGTGTACTACCCGGACAATCCGGTCACCCGCGCGCGCGTAGAGGCGGCGAGGCGGTGGGAGGATGTCGGCGCGGCCATGGGAGTCTACGTGGCCCATGGCTACGAGCTGGCGCCGGAATACTCGTGCGCCGTCGACGGATTCACGGACGAGGTGCGCGTCGAGCTGACGGCGATCGCCATGCGCTCGCTCTCCGATCCGGATCGGATGGCGATGGTGGTCGCGGCCGAAACGAACGGCGCGCGCGCGGTGGTTCCCCTCGAGTTTTCGCGCGCGCCGACCGCCGACCCCGGCTTCGAGCCGCTGGCGGAATCGATCTGGATGCGGCGCTTCGACGCACTGGGCACGTTGCCGGGAGCGGAGCGGTTCGACGATCAGCAGCTCAACGACTTCATCAACTGCCTGTACTTCCGGCTGCCCGAGGACGCCATGCGCTGCATCCTCTTCTGCCGGTATTGGGGGGCCGGATGGGTCGAATGCACAGTTGTCTGCGTGGGAGCATCCTTCGTCGGGCGCATCGCCACCTGCATACAAATCGCCTTCATGCCGAAGAAGGAATATCAGGCCCCCTGCACGAACTGCGGCGGGAACTGACGCCAGAGAGGAAGCGCCGGTTGCGGCACCCGTGCAGGAGCGGCCCCGATACGCGGGCCGCTCCTGCGCCCCTACGGCAGACACAGCGCCCGCGTCCGTGGTAGAGTGAAGGTCACACTTTGCCAAGGAAGCGAGCCATGCCAAAGCAGAGACTTTTACTCCTCAGCAATTCCCGCAATTACCAGAAGGGCTACCTCGAGCACGCCGGAGGGGCGATCGGCGACTTCCTGGGCGGCGATGTCACACGCGTCCTGTTCGTGCCGTATGCAGGAGTGACGGTCGCCTGGGACACGTACGAGAAGACGGTGGCCGGACGCTTCGGCGAGCTGGGCTACGAGATCCGCTCCATCCATCGCGAGAAGGACCCCGTAGGCGCGGTGCGCGAGGCGCAGGCGATCGCGGTGGGCGGGGGCAACACGTTCCATCTGCTCAAGACCCTCTACGAGGCGCGCGTCATGGGTGCCATCCGGGAGCGCGTGCGCGCGGGCGCGCCGTACATGGGCTGGAGCGCCGGATCGAACGTGGCCTGTCCGACCATCCGCACGACCAACGACATGCCCGTCGTGCAACCGCCCAGCTTCGACGCGCTCGCGCTGGTGCCGTTCCAGATCAACCCGCACTACACGGACGCGGTGATCCCGCAACACCAGGGCGAGACGCGGGCGGACCGGCTGGCCGAGTTCATCGAGGCCAACCCGGGCATGTGGGTCGTAGGGTTGTTGGAGGGCAGCATCCTCCGCGTCGAGGGCGGCGAGATCCAGCTGCTCGGCGAAAAGCCGGTCAAGATCTTCCGGCACGGAGAGGCGATGCGCGAGGTTGCGCCCTCGGCCTCCCTGGCCTTTCTTATGGAGTGAAGCCGCGGCTCGGGAGCGCGGCTGGAAGGAGTATCACGATGAGATCCCTGGCTGCGGTCCTGATGCTGATGCTGCTCGCGTCGCCCGCGCGCGAAGCGCGCGCCAAGGCGACGCAGGTGATCGAGAGCGGCGAAACCCGCGTCGCACTCCTCGAGCTCTTCACCTCGGAGGGGTGCCTGAGCTGTCCACCGGCCGAGGCCTGGCTCTCCTCGCTCGCCCGCGACGAGCGCCTGTGGCGCGACTACGTGCCGGCGGCCTTCCACGTCGACTACTGGGACCACCTGGGCTGGGCGGATCCGTTCGCGGCCGGCGCGCACAGCGAGCGCCAGCGCGTCTACGCCGCTTCGTGGCGGTCGCAGAGCGTGTACACGCCCGGGTTCGTGCTCGACGGTCGCGAGTGGCGCGACTGGTTCGCAACGCGCGCGGCGACGAAGCCACCGGCGCAGGACACGGAAGGCGCCCCCGGCGCGCTGCGCGTGGCGATCGACGGCGGCGACGCCGTCGTGACGTTCACGCCGGCGTCCGCGCCCGGCGGCAAGCTCGAAGCGCACGTGGCGGTGCTCGGCTTCGGCCTCGAGCAGTACGTGGCGCGCGGCGAGAACGTGGGGCGCACGCTCGCGCACGACTTCGTCGTGCTGGGCCGCGCCCGCACCGGTCTCTCGGAAACAGACGGCGTCTGGCGCGCCACGCTGGCCCTGCCGGCGCCGAAGGAGCCCCGGGCCGCGCGCTACGCCGTCGCCGCGTGGGTGAGCAGCCGGCATGCCCCCGCCCCCATACAGGCGTCGGGCGGTTGGCTCGACGACGCCGTGGCGAAGTCGCTCGAGTTGGTGAAAGGAGAGGAGACAACCATGGACAAGGTCGTGAAGTCGGAGAAGGAGTGGAAAGAGATGCTCACGCCGGAGCAGTACCAGGTGGCGCGCGAGAAGGGCACCGAGCGCGCGTTCACGGGGACCTACTGGGACCACCACGAGGAGGGCGTGTACCTATGTGTGGCCTGCGGGCAGCCGCTCTTCGCCTCGGACACCAAGTTCGACTCCGGCACCGGCTGGCCCAGCTTCTACCAGCCCGTCGCGGAGGTGCGCGTCAAGGAAGAGACGGACCGCAGCTCCGGCATGGTCCGCACCGAGGTCATGTGCAGCCGCTGCGAATCGCATCTCGGGCACGTCTTCGAGGACGGCCCCGGGCCCACCGGCCTTCGCTACTGCATCAACTCCGCCGCGCTCGCCTTCGCGCCCAAGGAGGGCGAGGAGAAGGACGCCGCCACGAAGGAGTAGAGAGAGCGCGCGCTTCCTGATATGATGGCCCCGCCATGATCGGGAAGCGCGTCGCGCACTACACCATCACCGAGAAACTCG
>JAOTVO010000036.1 GCA_029863355.1 Candidatus Krumholzibacteriia bacterium | reverse complement strand
GGAGGGTGATTTCTTCGTGCGCGTCACCGACCTGGAGCGCGCGCGGGACGGCGTGGGACGGCTCCTCGCGCGGGTACAGCAGATCAAGTCCACGGCCGACCGGAGCGCCGCCGAGGCGCTGTTCGACCGCTTCGGCGCGCGCATCGACGCCGAGTGGAAGGCCAACGTCGGCGCGCGCCGCAAACGCATCCGCACGCCCAAGCTCAAGGCCTTCGTCTTTCCCCGTCTCGAGCCCGTACTGGAGCGCGGCGAGATCGTGGAAGTGCGCATCCGCCACGACGAGGATCTCACCGCCCAACAGCTGCGTTTCACCCGCCTGGAGATGAGCCGCGAGATCGCCGACGACCGCCCCGCGCCGGCGCCTCACTCGCGCTGAGCGATCCCCTCCCGGCGCAGGTAGTCGCGCAGCGCCTTGAGGTGCTCCCACGCCTCGGGCTTTTTGCGCGGATCGCGCAGCAGGAAGGCGGGGTTGTACATCACCACGAACTGCACGCCGGGCCATGCGGGCAGCGTGAAGAAGCTACCGGCGTCTTCCTCCATCTTGACCTCGCCGTGGCCCGGGTCGATCCACTTGAGCGCCACCGCCCCCAGGAGCACGATCACGCGCGGCTTCACCAGCGCGATCTGCTTCTCGAGAAAGGGCAGGCACGCGTCGACCTCGTCCTTGAGCGGCGCGCGGTCGGTGTCCGGCCGGCATTTGGTGACGTTGGCGAAGATCACGTCGCGCACAGGATCCAGGTGGATGGCGCGGAGCATCTTGTCCAAGAGCTCGCCGGCGCGGCCGACGAAGGGCTCGCCGCGCAGGTCTTCGTGGTCGCCGGGGCGCTCGCCGATTAGCATGATGGACGCGCCGGCGTGGCCGCGACTGATCACGATGTTCGTGCGGCTGTGGCAGAGACCACAACGCCGGCAGTCGTAGGCGCGCAGCTTGGCGGCGAACTCGGCGTACGACCCGGCGGCGAGGACGGCGTTGTACTCGGTGTCGAAGAGATCGTTCTGCATGGCGCGCGAACGGGGCGAGGGATACCGCTCCATGCTAGCGCGGCGCGCCCCGGCGCGCAACTCGGTCTTGCCCCCCGGCCCGCCGCGGGTTATGCTGGCGCCATGATCTTCCACCAGATCAAGGCCGGCGGGGATCGCAACTTCGCCTATCTCGTCGCGGACAAGCCCGGCGGGGTGGCCGCCCTCGTGGACCCGCCGCCGGATGCGTCGCGCTATGAAGCCCTCGTCGCGGACGACCGGCTGCGCGTGTCCTACGTGGTGATCACCCACGGGCACGGCGACCACACCTGGGGCGTGGCTGAGGCACGACGGCGCTACGGCTGCAAGGTGGTCGCGCACCGCTCGATGCTCCTCGCCGTGGACGTCCCCGTCGACGACGGCGACACGGTCGCACTCGGCAACGTGGAGATGAAGTTCATTTACACGCCGGGGCACAGCGACGACCACGTCTGCGTGCTCTGCGGCTCCAAGCTCATCTCCGGCGATTGCCTGTTCGTGGGCAAGGTCGGCGGCACCGACCTCGGCGAGGGCGCGCGCAAGGAGTACCACAGCCTGCACGAGAAGCTCATGAAGCTCGACCCTGCCGTCGAGGTCTGGCCCGGTCACGATTACGGCGTGGCCCCCTCCTCGACCATCGGCCACGAGAAGGCCACCAACCCCTTCATCCTCCGCGAGTCCTTCGAAGCATTCCTCGACCTCAAGGCCAACTGGATCGACTACAAAAAGCAGCACGGGATCAAGTAGCGCCACGCGGCGCTCCCGCCTCTTTCCCCGGTACGGGACTTGCAGACCCCCGTCCCCGAAGTCCGTTCCATCACATTAAAGTGTCCCATCGCAACGGGTTGTGCCACAGAGGGCAACGCCATGGCTATTATTCTGCCACCGCATGCGGAAAGAATCGACGACCTCAAGTCCGAGCTGATCCTGTCGGTCGAGCTGCAGCGCGGCGAGGGCTGCGACCTGCCGACGATCCGCGCCCTGGCCGATCGCTTCGTGCGCGCCGCGTATCCCCTCCTGGAGGGGGCGCTGGACAGCGACGCGAACGTGCGCGGCGATGGCGCCTTCGCCGACGTGGAGAATGCATACCGCGACTGGAAAGAGGTGGGCGAGGTCCTGGAGAAGACGCTGCGCATGGCCTACGTGGGTACGGTTCCGCCCAAGAACCTGCTCCTCGACGAGGTGCTTGGCGAGCTGCGCGCCCGCGTGGGCGACCCCATTTCCGCGTGCTATACGACGCTGCGAGGCCGGTGGCTGGAGCGCGTGAGCGAGCGTCCGTGGGACGCCTACATGGGCCACGGCCCCGCGCACCTCGACGCGGAGCGCCTCGAGTCCGCGGTGGCCGCGATCGTGCGCGGCGACGAGCTCGACATCGAGGACGCGCTCGCCGAGGTGACCGGCGACTTGCGCCACGCCTTCGCCGAGTTCGTCCAGACGCATCCGGAGTCGGTGCAGGAGATGGAGCTGGGCCTGTGGAAGCGCCCCGAGATTCTCATCGCCGCCGACTACTGGGGCCGCGGCCGGCGCGCGCGCCTCATCGACGTGCTCAAGCCGCGGGGATCGACGCGCTTCGCCCAGGCGGTGGAGTCGCTCGAGCATTTCTTCTCACCGACCGTGCGCGGCGCGGCGGCGGTGGCGCGCGATCTGCAGAAGGTGCAGGACGTCTACCGCGAGCGGGTGACGCGCTGTCTCATGCTGCACCCGGACCACGAGGTGCGCCGCTACGCGGCCAGCAACGCCGACCTCTCCTCACTGTGGAAGGTGGCCACGCCGACGTCGGTTCCGTGCGCGACGATTCTGTCGCTGCTCGAGCACCTGGTGGGCTCGAGCACGTACACGGGCGCGCAGGTCAAGATCTTCTTCGACACCGTATACCGCCGCCTGCTGTCCGTGTCGACGCGCTCGGACGTGCTCTACGCGCGCGGGATCGCGCGCATCCTGGCCAAGCTCGACTTCTTCCTCGAGGACGCTTACTTCGCCAAGCTCATCCGGCTGCTCGACTATCTCGAGCACAAGGAGCGCATCTACCGCATCGACGACGGCTTGGTCGCGGGCTACGCGGCGCGGCTGCGCGGCGAGAAGGAGCGCGTGGGCAGCCTTCCCACCGAGGAGCCCACCTTCGAGGGCGTACCCCTGGTGATCCTGCGCAAGCTCGCGCGCGACGGACACTTCTGGTACCTGCTGTCCATGCATCCGATCGTCAAGATCGCGCGCGAGACGGTGGCTCACCTCGCCTCGCCCGACCGCGCGCTGCGCGTGGCGGAGAACCACCGCGTGAACCCGGAGGTGCTGCGCGCGATCGGCAAGCAGCGGGGTCTGTTCCCGCGCGCCGCGGCGCGACTGGCGCTGCTCGCCAACCCCAAGACGCCGCCTTCGGTGTCCATGGACTACCTCCCCGACCTGTCCCGCTCCGACGTCGAGCAGCTGCTCCGACGTCCCGGTCTGCACCCGGAGCTGCGCGCCCTGCTGCGCGCGCGCTTCCAGGGTCGCTAGGCCGCACCGACAGGCGAAAACCGCTTGCGCGTCGTCCACGGCGCGACTAGGCTTGCGCCCATGCATCACTCGTTGGGCGAGACGCTGCCCCTGTGGTCGGCGCTGCCCTTCCTGGGCATTCTCCTCTCCATCGCGCTCTTTCCCCTCTTCGCACCGAGGTGGTGGCACCATCGTTTTCCCCAGGTGTCGGCGTTCTGGGCGGTCGTGTTCGCGCTCCCCTTCGTGTGGGTGTACCGCGGCCAGGCGCTCCACGAGATCCTGCACATCTACCTGATCGACTACATTCCGTTCATCATCCTGCTGTGGGCGCTCTTCGTGGTGGCGGGCGGGATCCTCGTGCGCGGAACGCTCCGGGGCACGCCTCAGCTGAACACGCTCATGCTCCTGATCGGCACCGCGCTCGCGTCGTGGATGGGGACGACAGGGGCGTCGATGATCATGATCCGTCCCGTGTTGCGGGCCAACGACTGGCGGCGGCGCAAGGTGCACGTGATCATCTTCTTCATCTTCCTCGTGAGCAACATCGGCGGCTCGCTCACGCCGCTGGGGGACCCTCCGCTCTTCTTGGGCTTCTTGCACACCGTGCCCTTTTTCTGGACGCTGCACCTGCTCTCGCCCATGCTGGTGGTGGCGCTGCCGCTGTTGGCCATCTTCTTCGTCATGGACCTCTTCTATTACCGGCGCGAGGAGAAGCCCGCCGCCGAGGGCAAGGGCGAGCGGCTGCGCATAGAGGGCCTCCACAACCTGATCTTCCTGGCCGGCGTCGTGGGCGCGGTGCTCGCCAGCGGCATGTGGCGGGCGGGCACGTTCTACTTCCTGGGGACGGAGCTGCGCGTCGAGTTCGTCGCGCGCGACGTGTTTCTCTTGCTCATGGGGTTCTTGTCGCTCAAGACGACGCGGGAAGAAACCCACCGCGACAACGGCTTCTCGTGGTTTCCCATCAAAGAGGTCGGCTTTCTCTTCGCGGGGATTTTCATGACCATCATCCCCATGCTCGCCATCCTCAAGGCCGGCGAGCACGGGGCGTTGCGCGGGCTCGTCGCGCTGGCCAAGCACCCCGCGCAGTACTTCTGGATCACGGGCGGGCTCTCGAGTTTCCTCGACAACGCGCCCACCTATCTGACGTTCCTCAACACGGCGCTGGGGGCGTACTTCCCCGGCTTGCCCGAGCCGGAGGCGGTGGCGGGCCTCATCCGCGAGCGCGAGAGCTACCTGCTCGCCATCTCGACGGGGGCGGTATTCATGGGCGCGAACACGTACATCGGCAACGCGCCGAACTTCATGGTCCGGAGCATCGCCGAGGAAGCGGGTGTGGCCATGCCCTCGTTCTTCGGGTACATGGTGCGCTACTCGCTGCCCGTCCTCTTGCCGATCTTCGTGCTCGTCACCGTGTTTTTCTTTCGCTAGCGTGGAGGGTGTGAATCATGGCCAAGTCATACTATGAGCTGATCATTCGCGGCGACGACAAGCGCCTGCTCGCCTACGTAGAGGGCTTCATGCGCGGCAAGGGGGTCAGGTCAGGCTATTTCTTCACGAGCGGGCTGCCCGTCGATATCGGCCATCTGCGCGAGCGAGTCAAGTACCACGGCGAGGTCGTACACGTGCTCTGCGAGGCGCCGCTGCGCGCCGCCGTCGAGTCCGCCGTGAAACAGGCGAGTGAGTCCTTCGGCTTCGACGTGGTGGAGACGCGAAAGCTGAAGGGCGCGGGCTTCCGCTTCGAGTGCAGCACCGCCAACCGCAAGGTCGCCGGCGAGCTCAAGCGCGCGCTTGCGCGGCTACCGGAAGGGGTTCGCCTCGCCGACTACGAGCCCGAAGAGATCGTGGACAAGGATGCGGCCGTGGTCGAGGTCTACAGCCCCGCGCATCCCTATGAGTTTCGCGCCAAGGGCGCCGTCACCGGCGACGTGGCCGGCGTGCTGCGCGTGCGGGCCAAGCTGGGCGAGAACGAGTTCTTCCGCTGCCAGGACGTCACACTGCACCACTGACGCGCCGCTAGTGCTCGCCCGCCGCGAGGATGCGCGCGATCAGCTCCGCGTCGTCGCGCAGAAACCCCGAGCGCGGGAGCCGACGGACCACTTCCATCCACTTGGGGTCGGCCGCGAACACCTCGCGGAAGAACGCGATCGCCTCCCCCTCGCGGCCCGCTTCGACCATGGTGACCGCCGCCCAGAACTTCACTTCGGGGTTGTCCGGCAGGAGCCGCGCGGCGTCGCCGTAGGCGGCGAGCGCGCCCTCCACGTCATCGACGGCGAGGCGCTCGTCGCCGGCGTTCATGCGCTCGTAGGCGCGGTGCACGTCCACCAGCCGGCGCAGCTCGCCGACCGGCGCGCCGTGGTCTTCCACGCGCAGATCCATCGCGCGGTCGGCGTAGGGGCGGCCGGTGGACGCGGCGGGCACGATGAGAATCGCCGCCGACTGCTGGCCGCGAATGTCGCCGCCCTCCGCCTGCGCGGCCTCCAGGGCGGCGAGCAGGCGCTCGGCCAGGTCGCCCGCCGACGTCTCGTAGGCGCGCGCCATGGCGTCCCATACGGTGCGCTTCTCCATGAGGTTGGCCTGCACGG
Organism: Candidatus Krumholzibacteriia bacterium; assembly: GCA_029863355.1. The sequence goes on along the minus strand of JAOTVO010000036.1, from coordinate 7,906 downwards.
TGTACTGCGCGCCGGCGTGGTGCCCCGCCTCCGCTATGCAGCGCGACCCCGTGTGCACGGCCACGCCGCCGCGCGCGTCCACCATCGCCACCTGGCGTACTTCGCGCTGGGGGTCGGCGGCCAGCAACCCATCCAGCGCCTGGCGGGCCGTCTTCCCCGCCCGCATCAGGTCGAGCCCCAGGGGCCCGTACGAGACCTCGGCGATCGACTGCGTGGCCACCGCGCCCACGCCGGCTTCCGCCCACGTGACCACGCTGCCCACCGAGAACCAGTGCGATTGCACGGCCACGCCGATCTCGCCCGTCACCGAGTCACGCGCGACGATGGAATAGGTATGCACGGGCCGCGCCACGGCGGCGACGGCCGGAGCCTGCGGAGACGGGGCGCCCGCGCGCGGCCACAACGACAGGACCGCGGCGACGGCGACGACCTTCTGAATGAGGGAAAGCGACATGAGCGGCATCCTCCATGACCATTGACCCCGGGCGACCGGGGCGGCTAATATCGCGATATGCATATCCGGTGGCAACACTATCACACGGCCATCCCCGGATGAAGTCCACCCACCTGCACCCCAGGAGCCGGCCATGAGCCTACATCCGCCGCGCGAGCCGCTGCTCGACCGCTTTCTGCGCTACGTCCAGATCGACACTCGCTCCGACGAGGACTCCGAGACCTGCCCCAGCACGGAGAAGCAGTGGGACCTCCTGCGCCTGCTGCACGAAGAGCTGGTCGCGCTCGGGGCCGCGGACGTCTCCATCGACGACCACGGCTACGTGTTCGCCACCGTGCCCTCCACGCTCACGCCCGCGCAGACCGGGAAGGTCCCCGTCGTCGGCTTTCTCGCCCACGTCGACACGGCTCCGGTCGTGACCGGTACCGGCGTCAAGCCCATCGTGCACCGCAACTACCAGGGGGGAGACATCGCGCTGCCCGGCGATCCCGCGCAGGTGATCAGCCCCGCCGAGTACCCCAACCTCGAGGGACGCTACGTCGGCATGGACATCGTCACCAGCGACGGCACCACGCTCCTGGGCGCCGACGACAAGGCCGGCGTGGCCGAGATCATGACCGCCGTCGATGTGCTCCTGCGCAATCCCGAGGTCAAGCACGGCACGATCCGCGTCGGTTTCAACCCCGACGAAGAGATCGGCCGCGGAGCGGACCGCTACGACGTCGAGCGCTTCGGCGCCAAGTACGCCTACACGATGGACGGCGGCCCCCTGGGCGAGCTGGAGTTCGAGACCTTCAACGCCTTCGCTTGCGACGTCACCGTAACCGGCGTGGCCGTGCACCCCGGCTACGCCAAGGGCAAGCTCGTCAACGCCATCCGCATCCTCGCCGAGTTCGTGGAGCAACTGCCCCGCGACCTGGCCCCGGAGACCACCGAGGATCGCCAGGGCTACGTGCACCCCCACATCGTCGATGGCGCCAGCGAGAAGGTGCGCCTCAAGCTCATCCTGCGCGACTTCGAGATGAGCAACATCGAGAAGCAGAAGGCGCTGATCGAAGGGATCGCCGCGGAACTGCGCGCCCGGCACCCCAAGGCGACGATCGAGGTCGCCTTCAGGGAGCAGTACCTCAACATGCGCTACAAGATCGAGGAGGCGCCGCAACTCGTCGCATACGCCGACGAAGCCGTCCGGCGCACCGGCGTGGAGCCGCGCCGCTCGCTGATCCGCGGCGGCACCGACGGCGCCCGCCTCTCTTACATGGGGATGCCCTGCCCCAACCTCTTCGCCGGAGGCGAAGCCATCCACAGCGAGCGCGAGTGGGTGCCCGTGCAGGTCATGGAGAAGGCCACCGAGGTCATCGTGCGCCTGGCGGAGATCTGGGCCGAGAAGTCGCTGGAGAAGTAGCGCGTGGCGCCTCGTCGGCAGAACCCTAGCTGCGGAGATACCAATGAGATCAGGTACAGTGTGGACCGCAATCACCGGAACGGGGAGCTACATCCCCGAGCGCGACGTTCCCAACGCCCACTTTTTCCGCCACGAATTCCACGGCGAGGACGGCGTGCGGCTGGAGCGGAGCAGCGCGGAGACCGTCGCTAAGTTCGGGGCCATCACCGGCATCAACGCGCGTAGGTACGTCTCCGACGACTTGAATACCTCGGACATCGCCTTTCTGGCCGGAGAAGACGCGCTCGACTCTTCCGGCATCGACCGGGAAAGCCTCGACTACATCATCGTCGCGCACAACTTCGGCGATGTATCCGCGGACAATCGGCGCACGGAACTCGTGCCCACGCTGGCGGCCAGGGTGAAGCAGCGGCTCGAGATACAAAACCCGGGGACGGTCGCCTACGACCTGCCGTTCGGCTGTCCCGGTTGGCTGCAGGCCATGATCCAGGCCGACTACTTCATCCGCTCCGGCGACGCCAAACGCGCCCTGGTCATCGGGGCCGAGACGCTATCGCGCGTCTGCGACCCACACGACCGCGACAGCATGATCTACGCCGACGGCGCCGGCGCCTGCATCGTCGAGGCGCTGAACTCGGACAAACCGATCGGCGTCGTCGCCCATACCACGCGATCGGACACACGTGAGTACGCCCGGCTGCTGCGCATGGGGCCTTCGTACAATCCCGACTTCGGGGGCGAGGAGCTGTTCCTCAAGATGCAAGGTCACAAGCTCTACGAGTACGCGCTGCGTACCGTCCCCCGCGTGGTGAAGGACTGCATTACCAAGGCGGGTCTGACGCTCCGCGACATTTCCAAGGTCCTGCTACACCAGGCCAACGGGAAGATGGACCGCGCCATTCTGGACCGGGTCTACAAGCTGTTCGGGAACGACCGGGCCTCGTCGTCGGTGATGCCCATGACGATCTCCTGGCTCGGCAACAGCTCCGTGGCGACGCTGCCCACCCTGATCGATCTGATCTTCAAGGGCAAGCTCGACGGCCACCGGCTCATGGGGGGGGAGACCATCGTGCTGGCGTCCGTGGGAGCCGGCATGAACGTGAATGCCGTCGTGTATACGCTGCCGTGACGAGCGCGCCGTCTAGTTGGGCGCCGTGATCAGCAGGTAGGCCGCCACGGCGGCGGCGAGCACGAAGCGGTAGTAGGCGAATACGTACAGGCCGTGCCGGCGCAGGAAGCCGATGAGGAAACGAATCACGAGCCAGCCGGCGAGGCCGGACGTGAGCACCCCCACCACGAGCGCGACGATCTCCGGCTGGCCCATCGGCTGACCCACCAAATCGAGCCCCTTCTTGAGCCCCGCACCCGCCAGTAGCGGCGACGCCATTACGAACGAGAAACGCGCCGCCTCCTCGCGGCGCAGTCGCACGATCATGCCGCCCGCGATGGTGATGCCGGAGCGCGACACGCCGGGAATGAGCGCGAGGGTCTGCAGCAACCCGATGAACAGGGCGCCCCGCAGCGTGATCTCGTCGAACGTCTTATGGGGGCGGCACCACCTCTCGACGGCGAGGAAGAGCACGGCGCCGGCCGCCAGCGTGAACACGACCACGCCCGGGTGGCGGAAGTAGATCTCGATCTGGGTCTCGAAGAGCGCGCCGGCGAGCCCGGCCGGTATGCAGGCGGCGATCACGTACCACGCCAGCCGCTGCTCGACGTCGTCGCGCAGGTTGGGCCGGACGAAGGTGCGCAGGAAGCCGCGGGTGACCTCCCCGATTTCGCGCCGGAAGTAAACGACGATGGCGGCAAGCGTGCCCACGTGCACGGCCACGTCGAAGGTGAGCCCGTCGACGACGTCGAAGTCGAGCGCCGCGCGCGCGAGCAGAAGGTGCCCCGACGACGAGATGGGCAGGAACTCGGTGAGCGCCTGAATGAGGCCGAGGATGATGGCGAGGTAGACGATGCTCACGCGCCGCCCTCCCCGTGCGTGCGCTCGGCAGTGATGACCACGGGCAGCTCGCCGAATGCCACCTGCTGCCCGACCTCGCAGTTGACCCTGCGCACCACTACGCTACGCCTCGACGTCCCACTTGGGTTTGCGCTTTTCGAAGAAGGCGGCGAAGCCCTCCCGCCCCTCCTCCGAGGCGCGCAGTCGTGCGATCGTTTCCGCCAGTCCGTCCTGCACGTCCTCGATGCGCGCCCACGCCGCCTTGTTGATCAGCTCCTTGGTCGCCGCCACGGCCCCGGGCCCCGCGTGCAGGAAGCGCCCGGCCCAGTGCTCGGCCGCCTCGGCGAGCTCCGAGGCCGCCATCACCTCGTCGGCCAGCCCGATCTCCCGCGCGCGGTGCGCGTCGAACTTGCGGCCCGTGAGCATGTAGTCGCGCGCCCAGCGCTCGCCGATCTTGCGCAGCACGTAGGGCGCGATCGTCGCCGGCGCGATGCCCAGCAGCACCTCGCGCAGCGCGAACGACGCCTCCGCCGACGCCACCACCACGTCGCACGCGCTCACCAGTCCCACGCCACCCCCCATGCAGGCGCCGTTCACCAGCGCCAGCGTTGCTTGCGGCAGGCGGTAGAGCTTCTCGATCATCTTGGCGAAGACACGCGCGTCCTGCAGGTTTTGCTCGTGCGAGTAGCCCGCCACGCGCTTCATCCAGTTCAGGTCCGCCCCCGCGCAGAACGTGCTCCCCGCGCCCGTGAGCACCACGACGCGCACCGCACCGTCGCCCACGAGCGCGTCGAAGGCGCGCGAGAGCTCGGCGATCATCGTGTCGTCGAAAGCATTCCGCACCTCGGGCCGGTCGAGCGTGATGCGCGCGACGGGACCGGAGGTCTCGTAGCGGAAGGTGGTGAAGTTGTTGGCCTTCACGTATCGTTCTCCGATCTCGTTCGTGGGTCCGGGAGCAATGCCCCCCGATCATACCAGACAGTGGCACGTGGGTTGCGAAAAAGCACTGGGATCGGACGGTCGCCATCGACGATGTTCCCATGGGTTCCGCGCGCTTACCCAAGGTTGCCGCGCGCGGCACGACCACGCCATGAACGCTCTCAGATTCAAGAAAGGCACGTTCCGGATTGCACGGCTCGCCCTGGACGGCAAGGCCCTAGCGGACTGGGCCATCCACGAGGGCCGCTCCGTTCACCAGGAGATCTACGAGCGCACGCCGGTGCGCTGGTTCCTGGGGCGGTGGCGGGCCCGGCAGGTCCTGGTCCGCGACGCCCGTCGCGCGCTCCGCCCCGGCGCCCCTTTCGCGGTCGAGACCGAGCGCCGGCTGGGCCAGCTCCAGTCCGTCGTCCGCGCCGTGGCCGCGGCGATCCAGCGGCGGGGCCACCGCGACCTGGTGACCGTGGAAGAGGAGCGCTGGCTCATCGTCATCCCGCGCGCCGTCGTGCAGAGCGACTTCCGGGCCTTCCTGGTCAAGGAGCTGGGAGACGCGGAGACGCTGCGCGCCTTACCGGGTCTGGCCCGCAGGGCGCTCTCGGCGCTGGCCGCCGAGGCCGAGGTGCTGCTCTTCCGCGACCTGGCGCGCGGACGCGACCACGTCGACGAGTCTGGGCGTGGGGCGCTCCTGGGCGTGGACGCGGAGTTCCGCTGGCGCTTGGGGAGCGTGGACGGGCACTACTACTATGGCCACATCGGCGTCAGGGGCGCCGACCTCGGCGGCCGCGGCCGGCTGCGTTCCTTCAAATCGAAGATGCGCGAGGTGCGTCAGGGACAGGACGTCCACCTGCGCCGCCTGCCCAGCCACGAGCGCGCCGCGATCGCGGAAGCGCTGCGCATCTAGCTCTCGCCGCTATTTCCCCAGGCCGATCTCCGCGAGGTGGCGCTCGCCGCCTTCGCCGTTGAGCTTCCAGTACGCCAGCCGCTTCGTGCCCAGGAGTTCCCCGGAGAGGTCCGGGGGGAGCGACCATTTGACGATGCGGTGCGGCCACGCCTCCTCCACCCAGAACTGCCCGGTGCGGCCGTCGCCGCCGCGCACGTCGTAGAGCATGGTGGCGAAGGTGCCCGCGGGCACGGCGACGGTCTGCGCCTCGGCGGCGCGCGTGATCGTCGCCTGCGTCCAGCGCGGCGGCTGGTGCGAGAGCCGCGAGTAGAACACGCCGGGCAGGTAGGGCACGGTGCGCGACGCGCCGGGCGCGAGGAACTCCCCGCGCAAGCCCCGCACGAGAATAAAGAGGTTGTCCTCGCTCACCCCACCCTTGGGAGCGTCGAGCGCGATCTGGCCGGATTCGCCCTCGAAGTAGCTATGGTACGTTCCGCTCACGCGTCTGCGGTCGAAGCGCATCTCGGAGTAGACGTGCCCGCACCACTCGGCGCTCGAGAACGAGACCTTGAGGGGTGCCAAGTCGGACGTGCGCGAGAACACCGACACCAACGTGTTGTAGTCGTAGATCCCCGTCTGGAAGTCGCGCACGAGGTTGAGCTTGAGCACGTCGACCACGTCGGCGGGGTTGCGGGTGTGGTCGTCCACCTTTACGCGCTTGGCGTCGCTGAAGGGCTCGGTGACGTAGATCATCACCGCTGTGCCCTTGCGCGTCTGGCCGTAGCGCGAGACCTCGAGCGCATAGCCGCTGAGCTCGGCCTTGCCGTCGTGCCAGTGCTTCGAAAAGTCCTCCGCCGCGGCCAACGACGCAAACGTCAGAGCCAGCGTGGCGAGCGGCGTGGCAACGGTCCTCTTCATGCCCGTCTCTCCTTCATTCGGGGCTGCCGTCAGCCCAGCTTGGTGATGACCTTGACTTCCGAGTGCAGCGTGCGGTGCACGGGGCACTTGTCCGCGATCTCGAGCAGGCGCTCGCGCTGCTCCGCGGACAGCGGACCCACGGGTGTCACGACGCGCTCGATCCGGTCTACGTAGCCGCTGCTCGACTCGCAGTCCTCGCAGTCCTTGGCGTGCACCTTCCGGTGCTGCAGGCGCACCGTCACCGACTCCATCGGCCACTCCTTGCGGTCCGCGTACATGCGCAGCGTGATTCCCGTGCAGGCGCCCAGGGCGCCGAGCAGGAGCTCGTAGGGCGAGGGCCCCGTGTCGGTGCCGCCCGCCTTGCGGGGCTCGTCGGCGAGGAAGCGATGGCCGCGCACGTGCACATCGGTCTCGTAGTGGCCGCGCCCGGTATGGACGGTCACGGCACCGTGGGGCGAGGCCTCCTCGGGGGCGGCCGCGCGCTCCGGGAGGAAGCGCGACGCCCACGCGGCGATAACCTCGGCCGCGTAGCGCGAGTCCGCCTCGCGCGAGAGCAGGTGGTCGGCGCCGTCGAGCGAGACGAAGCCCTTGGGGTGGGCTGCGGCGGCGAAGATGCGCGCGGCGTTGTCGATGCCCACGACGGCGTCCTCTGGGGCGTGCAGCACGAGGAGCGCCCGGCCCAGGCCCGCGACGGTCTCGCGCATCCGCGCCGCCTCCAGGTCGTCCACCAACTGCTTCTTGATGACGAAGGACCGCCCGGCCAGCGTCACCGCCACCTCGCCGCTCGCTTCCAGCTCCGGGCGCGCGTGGGAGAAGAGGTGGGTGACGTGCGCGGGCTCGCTGGGCGCGCCGATGGTGGCCACCGCGCGAGCCGACGGAATGCGCGCAGCCGCCTGCAGCACCGCCGCCCCGCCCAGCGAGTGGCCGATCAGGATCGCGGGCGCGTCGTACTCGTGCTCGAGGAAGCGCGCCGCGTCAACGAGGTCGTCGACGTTGGAGGAGAGGTTGGTGTCGGCGAAGTCACCCTCGCTCTCCCCCAGGCCGGCGAAGTCGAAGCGCAGCGTGGCGATGCCCCGTGCCGCCAGCGCGCGGGCGACGTGGGTGGCCGCCTTGACGTTTTTCGAGCAGGTGAAGCAGTGGGCGAAGAGCGCGTAGGCCGCGGGGGCGTCGTCGGGCGGGAGCTCGAGCACCGCCGCGAGCCGCAGGCCCTGCGCGTTGGTGAATGTCAGTCGTTCCGCGTTCACGGGCACCTCCGGATTCGTACACTCAACGTTTGCGGCGCGGCGCGCGTGTGCGCGGCATGCGCCGCTCGTGGCGTGGGCGGCGCGCGCCCGGGCGCCGCGCCTGGCTCGCCTTGCCCGCACG
>JAOTVO010000319.1 GCA_029863355.1 Candidatus Krumholzibacteriia bacterium | reverse complement strand
ACGACCCCGCGGAGCTGGCCACACCGGAGGGCTTTGTCCGCAACCCCGCGCTCGTGTGGCGCTGGTACCAAGAGCGCCGCGCCATGATCGCGCGCGCCCAGCCGCACGCCGGACACCGGGCCATCGCCGAACTGGAGACGCTCTACTCCCCGTTCCTGCTGCTCACCCAGAACATCGACAACCTGCACCGCGCGGCCGGCTCCACGCGGCTGATCGAGCTCCACGGGAACATCTTCCGGTACAAGTGCTTCGACCAGCACCATCCCGTCGAGCAGCTGCCCGGGAGCGACGAAGTGCCGCCGCGGTGTGCCTGCGGGTCGCTGATCCGGCCCGACGTCGTGTGGTTCGGCGAGCTGCCGCGCCACCTCGAGGACGGCTACTGCGCGCTGGCGACGTGCGCGGCGATCCTCGTCGTCGGCACTTCGGGCATCGTCTACCCCGCGGCGGGGTTTCCCGGGGTCGCCAAACAGGTGGGCGCGCGCGTGGTCGAGGTCAATCCGGAGGAGACCCCCATCACGGCGATCGCCGACGTCTTCGTACACGCGCGCGCCGGGGAGGCGCTGCCGGCGCTGGTCGCGGCGATCCGCGAGCGGCGCTCCGGCGCGTGAAGCGAGAAGGGTGCCGCGTGAGTGCTGCGTGGGGTAGACGAGCCATCGGTTCTGCGAGGTCCATTTCGTTTTGAAGCGCTTGCGTGGAATTGCTGCCGCCGGCGCGCTGTGCGGCGCGCTGGTCGCGGCGCCGGTGAGCTCTGCGCGCGCGCAGTCGCTCCTGGCCCGGTTCGAGGCGAGCCCGACCGCCTTCTCCCCGGATGGCGACGGGTTCTCCGACTCGACCGTCGTGACCTACGCGCTGGCCGACACGGCGCTGTCGTTCTCGATCGTGGTCTTCGCCGCCGACGCCGTGACCCCCGTCGATACGCTGCTCGCCCCCGGCCCCGGCAACGTCCTGGGCACCCTGCGCGTCTCCTGGAAGGGCGCGCGCTGGGACGGGACGCCGGTCGGCGAGGGGTCCTACGTGGTGACGCTGGACGCCCGGGGCCAGAGCCGGCCGGACACGACCGTCTCCCTCTTCGTGTTCGTCGACGTGACGCGGCCGGTGGTGCAGATCAACGGCGTGGACCCGCCCGTTTACGCCCCCGGGCTGGCCGGAGCCTCCTCGGTGTTGAGCGCGTGGATCGCGATATCCACGAGTTCCCCGGCCCCGCCCGGGCGCACACCGGACGAGCTGCGGCTGACCATTCTCAACCCCAGCGGCGCGCCGATCAGCTACGACACTTCGGCGGTCGCGTTCGAGCCGCCGCTCTCGGGCCCCGCCGGCCGCTTCGTGCGGCGCGACACGACGTACCACATGACGTGGGACGCCTCCGGGCAGACCGGCCTCGCCGACGGCTCGTACACGATCCGAGTGGCGCTGGTCGATGTCGCCACGGGTACGGCGGAAACCCAGCACGGTGCCCAGATCGACGTTCGGCTGCCGAGCGCGGGCGTAACCAGCCCCTCGTCGGGCTCGCGCCACCAGGTGGTCCCCGACACCCTGCGCGGCTGGACCTATGACCGCAGCGGCATCGACTCGCTGCGCATCCGCTACGGGCCGACCCGGCCTTACACCGACATCACGCCGGCGCTGGTCCGCAACGACACGGTGTTCTTTGCGGTGCCGCTCGCCGACTCGGTGCTCGCCGATGGCGAGCACACGTTCACGATTCGCTCCGTGGATCGCGTGGGCTGGGCGCTCGAGCATCTCTACCAGATTACGTGGGACCGCACGGCCCCCGCCGCGCCCGTCCTGGACCCCTTCGACGGGGCGTGGCGTAACGATACGTTCCGCCTGAGCGGCGACGTCGAAGACCTCGGCGACAGCGAGGCCCGGGTGCGCGTCTACCGCGGCGGCACCGTCATCGACTCGGTCTTCACCGCGCTGCTAGAGGAACGGTTCCAGCGCGACGTGCCACTCCAGGTGGGAGGCAACCTCTTCACCATCACCCTGGTCGACGGAGCGAACAACGAGAGCGCGCATTCCAACGCGGTGCGCGTGACGTTCGACAACTCCGGCGGCCTGTTCATCCCCGCCCCCTTGCGGCCCGGCGACGCCTTCGCCGTGAACCTGACGCGCGAGGCCGACGGCGTCGAGTTGCGTCTCTACGACCTCTCCGGCAACCTCGTCGTCCGGCTCGAAGACCGCGCGCGGCGGCAGTACTACCAGATCACCTGGGACGGCCGCAACGCGGACGGGGCCGACGCGCGCAAGGGCCCGCTGGTCGCCGTGGCGACGATCTCCTATGCCGACGGCGGACGGGAGACCATCCGTCAGATCTTCCTCCTGGAGACGCAGCGATGAGCCGGCGCATCGGCATGGCGGCGGTGCTTGTCGCGTCGGCGGCGTGGGCGGCGCTCGCACACGCGGACGCTTCGCGCGGCGGCGCGTTCCGCCACCCGGGATACGGGGCCCGGGCCTGGGGCATGGGCGGGGCGGCGGTGGCCACGATGGACGACGAAGGGGCCGTGTACTGGAATCCGGCCATGCTCTCGTTGGCGGCGCGCAACGTCGCCGGCGCGTCCTACATCAACCTGGTGGCGGGTGCCACGGCGCGGCAATCGCAGATCGCCTACGCGCGCGTGCTGGCCTGGGGCGAGGAGGGCGACGGCGGACGGCGGCTGGGCCGGCACGCGGTGGGCGCCATGTACACGAACGTGCACCTCGGCATCTCGGGAGATTACCGCTACGACGAGAACCTCCTGCGTATGGCTTACGCGTACTGCCCGGAGCAGTTTGTCAGCTTTGCCATCGGCGCGGAGGTCTTCGTCTCCTCGAGCGACGTCGGCGGATTCGGCGCGCACGGCTCGACCGTGGACGGTGCGATCCGTCTGGCCCTCTCGCGCAGCCTCACGCTGGGTCTCGTCGTGCGCGACGCCTTCTCCCGCTACTCGTACGCCGACGGGCGCGACTTCGAGAAGGAGCGCGCGTGGGTGCTGGGCGTGGCCTACGCGGGGGTTTCCGTCGCCGTCGTCGAAGGCGACGTGGTCTGGGAGAACGGGGGCGTTGCGCGCGCCGTCATCGGCGCGGAGTCCGACGACCTCTTCGGCGTCCTCGCGTTGCGAGCGGGGTTGGCTTCACTCTCCTCCGGACAGTCGCGCACCGTCCCCTATCTCGGCCTCGGTGTCCGCGTGCGCGGACAGT
>JAOTVO010000318.1 GCA_029863355.1 Candidatus Krumholzibacteriia bacterium | reverse complement strand
CCGCGGCGCGTACGAACCGAAGCCGGCGGAGGCAAGATGAGCACGCATTCGATCGCCCTCGAGCAGCACAAGGACTACACGGGATCGAAGATCGCGATCTGGCTGTTCCTCATCACCGAGGTCCTGCTTTTCGGCGGCATGTTCCTCCTCTATTCGGTGTACCGCGCCGATTTCGCGCAGGATTTCCACCACGCGGCCGCCGAGCTGGACACGCTGGTGGGCACGCTCAACACGCTGATCCTGCTGACCAGCAGCCTCAGCATGGCGCTGTCGATCGCGGCCACGCACCACGGCAACCGCAAGCTCGCGCTGATCATGCTGGCCCTCACCGTCATCATGGGCGGGGCGTTCATGGTGAACAAGTACCTCGAGTGGGGTGCCAAGATATCGCACCACATCTACCCCGGTTCCGAGGTGCTGCTCGCGCGCCCCAAGGGAGAGATCATCTTTTTCGGGCTCTACTTCACGATGACGGGCGTGCACGGGTTGCACGTGCTCGTGGGCATGGTGCTATTGACCGTGATGTTCTTCCGGGTGCTCAACCAGCCGGCCTCCGAGGTGCGCTTCGCGGCGGGGCACGGGCTCCAGCACGCGGCGGGCGGCCGCCTGGCCATCGTGGACGAGCGCGGCACGCCCCTGTGGAAGGGGGAACGGATCGACGGAACCGTGGAGCACATCGTCGTCAAGACCCGGTACTGGCCGGTGAAGGAGCGCTTCCGCGTGCAGGATTTCAACCAGCTGGAGAATTCCGGGCTCTACTGGCACATCGTCGACATCATCTGGATCTTCCTGTTCCCGTTGTTCTACCTCATCACGTAGGGACGAGCCATGAGCCACGATCACGACCACGAAGCGGCGCACGAGCCCGTGAGCTACGGGATCTACTTCGTCACGTGGCTCGCGCTTCTCGTCCTGACGGCGATCACGGTGACGGCCGCCGGGCTGCACTTCGGCGCGCTCAACGTCCTGGTGGCGTTAGCCATCGCGGCGACCAAGGCCACCATCGTCCTCTACTTCTTCATGCACCTGAAGTACGAGACGACGATCTTCCACCGGATGCTCGTGATCGTCATCGTGACGCTGGCCATCTTCATCGGCTTGACTTTCACCGACGTGCTTTTCAGGTGAGCTATGCTCAGCGAGCTGTCCAACATCGCCGAGAAGGTCAACGGCCCCATTCTCTTCATCACATCCGTGTGCATGGTGCTGCTGGTGGGCATTACGGCGACGATGATCTACTTCGCGCTCCGCTACAGCCGCCGGCGCAACCCCCATCCCGCGGAGGTGCACGGCCACACGCTGCTCGAAGTCACGTGGACGGTGGTTCCCACGTTGCTCGCCTTCGGCATGTTCTGGTACGGGTGGGTGGGCTACAAGTTCATGAAGAGTCCGCCGGACGATGCCATGAGGGTGGCCGTGACCGGGCGCATGTGGTCGTGGACGCACGAGTACGAGAACGGCGTGCAGACGCCGGACCTGCGCGTGCCCGTGGATGAGCCCGTTCGGCTCGACCTCGAGTCAGCCGACGTGATCCACAGCTACTACATTCCCGCTTTCAAGGTGAAGCAGGACGTCGTTCCCGGCATCAAGAATCTGTTCCTGTGGTTCGTGCCCAAGGTGGAGGGCACCTACGACGTCTTCTGCGCCGAGTACTGCGGGCTGCAGCATTCGGGCATGCTCACCAAGGTGCACGTCATCTCGCGCGCGGAGTTCGACGAGTGGTACGAGGCGGAGGGGGCCAAGGTGGCGGAGGCGCGCGCCACGCTGGAGGCCGGCGCCGAGGCCGACACGGGCGCCCTGGCCGCGCTGGGCAAGCAGCTGGCGACGAGCAAGGGGTGCGTGGCATGCCACTCGGTGGACGGCACGCCCCTGATCGGCCCCACCTTCAAGGGCGCGTATGGAATGACGGAGACCGTCGTGACGGGGGGAGCGGAGCGACAGGTGATGGTGGACGACGACTACATCCGCAAGTCGATCCTCGATCCCACCGCCGATGTCGTGAAGTCGTTCCAGCCGCTGATGCCCTCCCAGGAGGGTCTGGTGACGGATCAGGAGATCCAGGCCATCATCGAGTACATCAAGACGTTGCAGTGACGATGAGACGTACGATTGGCATCGTGGTGGAGCTGTCCAAGGTCCGCATCGCGGTTCTCTCGACGGCGTCGGTGGTCACCGGCTACGCGCTCGCGGCCCGCACGCTCTCGGTCGATGTGGTCGCGCCGCTGGCGGGCGTGTTCCTGCTCGCGTGCGGCGCGGGCGCGCTCAACCAGTACCAGGAGCGTGACATCGACGGGCTGATGCGTCGCACCTGCCGCCGCCCGCTGCCCGCGCGCCGTGTCACCCCGCGCGCGGCCCTGGCCGTGGCGCTGGCGCTGGCCGCCGCCGGGTTGGCGTGCCTGGCCGCGGAGCCGCGCGCGGCGCTCCTGGGTCTGGTGGCGCTCATCTGGTACAACGGCGTGTACACGCCGCTCAAGCGCGTGACCGCCTTCGCGGCGATCCCGGGCGGCGTGGTCGGCGCCATCCCGCCCGTGATCGGCTGGGTTGCCGGCGGCGGCGAAATCCTCGACCCGCGCATCGCCGCGGTGGCGCTCTTCTTCTTCCTCTGGCAAGTACCGCACTTCTGGCTCCTGCTCATGCGCTTCGGCGACGACTACGCGCGCACCGGTCTGCCCGCGCTCACCACGCTGTTCGACCGCCGGCAGCTCTCGCGCATCACCTACGTGTGGATGCTGGCCACAGCGCTCTCGTGCATGCTCATCCCCGTATTCGGCGTGGCGGACCCGTGGTGGACAACCCTGGCCCTGGTGGGGGCTTCGCTGTGGCTCGGCTGGCAAGCCACGACCATGGTGCGAACGCAGGGCACGATGCTCGCGTTCCGGCGGATCAATATCTATGCGCTTCTCGTTATGTCGGTTCTCGCGTGCAGCGGGTTGGTGGGTTAGGCGCAGGGAAGGGCAGCCATGGAGTTCCTGAGTCAGCACATCATTCCCCCGAGCGGGCACTACTTGAGCCTGCTCGAGTTCCTCGCCGTAATGACGCAGCTGATCCACCTGCCCTACATCGGCGTGGTCGTGGGTTCGACGGTGCTGGCCATGTGGCTGACTTTCTCCGACCACGAGATCCCCAACCCGCCCCTGGCGCGGTTCGCAGGCGAGCTGCTCGACACTTTTCTGGGCAACCGCGT
>JAOTVO010000317.1 GCA_029863355.1 Candidatus Krumholzibacteriia bacterium | reverse complement strand
GGCCTCGACATCCACGTCCTCGACGAGGAAGGCCGCCCCACGGACGACGGCGAGCTCTTCATCGTACCGCCCTCGATCGGCCTCTCGCTCACGCTCCTCAACCGCGACCATCACGAAGTGTACTACGAGGGCACTCCGCCGGGCCCGAACGGAGAACTCCTGCGGCGGCACGGCGACCAGGTCGGGTGCCTGCCCGGCGGTTACTTCCGCGCGCTCGGGCGCGCCGACGATACCATGAACCTGGGCGGCATCAAGGTGAGCTCGGCGGAGATCGAGCGCGTGCTGAACACGGTGGAAGACGTGGTCGAAACGGCCGCCGTCGCCATCGAGCCCGAAGACGGCGGCCCCAGCACGCTCGTGGTCTACACGGTGACGTCAGGCGGCGCCGACGTAGCCGCGCTCAAGGCCGCCATGCAGCGCGCCGTCTCCAAGAGCCTGAACCCCCTCTTCCGCGTCCACGACGTCGTCGTCCTGGACGCGCTGCCCCGCACGGCCTCCAACAAGGTCATGCGCCGCGTCCTGCGCGCGCAGTACGGGACTCACGCGGGGGGGCGCTAGTGCGTCGCCGAGGATTCGATGTACTCGAAGTAGCCCACGCGCTGCTCGTCGAGGCGTTTCGTGCGGCGCGGCGCGCGCGGAAGCGAGCGCGTCAGCGCGACCTTGAGCACTTCGCGCAGCGTTTCGGCCGTGTGGATGCGCAGCCCGGCGCGGACCTCCTTGGGGAGCTCCTTGATCAACTGCGCCGAGCCCTTGGGGATGATCACTTCCTTGAGCCCCGCGCGCAGGGCCGCGACCGTCTTTTCGTTGAGGCCGCCCACGGAGAGGACCTCTCCCTTGAGCGTCAGCTCGCCCGTCATGGCCACGTCGTTGCGCACGGGAATGCCGAAGAAGTGGGAGACCAGGCAGGTGGCGATGGCCACGCCCGCGCTGGGGCCGTCCTTGGGAATCGCTCCCTCGGGCACGTGAATGTGCACGTCGATCTCGTTGAAGAAGTTCTTCTTGAGCGGCAGCACGCGCGCCAGATTGCGCGCGAAGGACAAGGCGATCTGCGCCGACTCCTGCATGACGTCGCCCAGCTGTCCGGTTAGCGTGAGCTTTCCCGTGCCGGGCATGAACGTGGTCTCGATGCGCAGGATGTCCCCGCCCACGCTCGTCCACGCCAGCCCCGTGGTCACGCCGACCATGGGGCGGTCGGGGATCTCCTTCTCGTTGAACTGAGCGATGCCGAGGTACTTCTCGAGGTTCTTGGGCGTCACCTTGACCATGCCCGAGCGACCCGACGCCGCCACGCTCTTGGCCACCTTGCGCAGGACCTTGGCCAGCTCGCGCTCCAGGTTGCGCACTCCCGCTTCGCGCGTGTAGCGCTCGATCACGGCGCGCAGCCCGGGCTCCGTCACCTGCACTTCGGCCCCCGAGAGCCCGTGCCGGGGCAGCATCTTGGGCAGCAGGTGCTTCTGCGCGATCTTGACTTTCTCCGTCACCAGGTACCCGGGCAGACGGATGATCTCCATGCGGTCCTGCAGCGCCGGCGGGATCGTATGCGTCACGTTGGAGGTGGTGATGAACATGACCTCGCTCAGGTCGAACTCCACCTCGAGGTAGTGGTCGCTGAAAGAGTGGTTCTGCTCCGGGTCCAGCACCTCGAGCAGCGCCGACGAGGGGTCGCCCCGGAAGTCGCTCGACATTTTGTCCACCTCGTCCAGGAGCATGACTGGGTTCTTCGTCTCCGCCTTGATCAGCGACTGAATGATGCGGCCCGGCATGGAGCCGATGTACGTGCGCCGGTGGCCGCGGATCTCCGCCTCGTCGCGCACGCCTCCGAGCGAGAAGCGCACGAACTTGCGGCCCATGGCGTCGGCGATGGACTGCCCCAGCGACGTCTTCCCCACTCCCGGCGGGCCCACGAAGCACAGGATCGGTCCTTTCATCGAGCGCGAGAGCTTCATGACGGCGAGGAACTCGAGGATGCGCTCCTTGACCTTCTTGAGCCCATAGTGATCCTCGTCGAGCTTGCGCCGCACCGCCGTCAGGTCGAGGCGGTCCTCGGAGCGCTGCTGCCAGGGCAGCGAGAGCATGGTGTCGAGGTAGTTGCGCACTACCGTCGCCTCCGGCGACAGCGCGGGCATGCGCGAGAGCCGCTCCAGCTCCTTCATGGCTACGTTCTGGGCCGCCTCCGGCATCCCGGCGGTCTCAACCTTCTCGCGCAGCTCGTCGAGCTCGCTCGACTCGTCCCCGCCCTGCCCGAGCTCCTTGCGGATCGCCTTGAGCTGCTCGTGCAGGTAGAACTCCTTCTGGTTCTTCTGCACCTGGCTGCGTACTTCCCCCTCGATCTTCTTCTCCAGACGCAGGATCTCCAGCTCATCGGCCAGAAGGGCGCCCAGATGGTGAAACCGATCCACGATGTCGGAGTCCTCGAGCAACGGCTGCTTGGCCTCGATGCGCACGATCAGGTGCGACGCGATGGAGTCGGCCAGGCGATCCGGATCCTCGATCGGCAGCACCGACCGCAGCACCTCGTCGGGGATGCGCTTGTTGAGCTGGATGTACTCGGAGAACTGCGACGACACGCTGCGCACCAGGGCCTCCAGCTCGTGCGAGGACACCTTGCGCGTCGTCGTCACCGCGACGTCCGACCGGAAGTACTTGCGCGTCCGGTGGACCCGGACCAACCGACCCCGTACCACACCCTCTACCAGGATGCGCATCGTCCCCTCGACGAGGCGCATCAACTGCAGGATCTTCACGACCGTGCCGATCTCGTAGAGGTCGCTCGCCGCCGGGTCGTCGACGTTCATCTGCTTCTGCGTGACCACCAGGAGCAGGCGGTCCCCCTTCATCGCCTCGTCCAAGGAGGCGAGCGACTTGGGTCGCCCGACCAGGAGCGGCGTGATCATGCCGGGAAAGATGACCACGTCGCGCAGCGGCAGCACGGGCAAGGTGTCCGGAATCTCGATGATGTCGTCGTCTTTGTGGAAGCGCATTGCGTTCCCTTGGTTGGATCCTCTGTGAAACGAAAAAAAGCCCCGGCGCCGGTCCGGGGCCTCGGTGTCAGGCTTCCCGGGCCCGTCGGTCGCGCTGGACGACCATCTCCGGTTCCACGTGCTTGACGATCGTGTCCTCGGAGATGATCACCTTGCGTACGTTCTGCCGGGAAGGGATATCGTACATGATATGGAGCATCGTCTCCTCCATGACCGCGCGCAGGCCGCGC
>JAOTVO010000316.1 GCA_029863355.1 Candidatus Krumholzibacteriia bacterium | reverse complement strand
GCGGCAGGTTCCACAGCGGTCGACCGCGAACGGATCGCTCACGGTCAGCGGGGCGTCGGTCAGCACCGCACCCAGGAACGTGAACGAGCCTCGGCGGGGGTCGATCAGCATGGTGTTCTTCCCGATCCACCCCAGCCCCGCCCGCTGGGCGAGTTCGCGCTCGGGCACCGGTCCGGCGTCGACGTAACAGCGGGTCTCCGACCCCGGCACGGCCTCGCGTACCGCGGCGGCGAGGCGTTCCAACCGGGGAGACAACACCCGATGGTAGTCGGTGCTCCAGGCGTACTGGGCGACGCGTGCGGGCGTGGGGGCGCGGTGCGCATGCCGGTAGTTCGTCAGCGTGACGACCGCGACGCGAGCACCAGGCAGGATGTCGGCCGGCACCCGGCGGAGCGGGGCTTGGCGCTCCAAATAGCGCATCGTCCCGGCATGGCCCGCGGCGAGCCACTGGTCGAGTGCGGCGGCGTGGGGGATCGGGTCGAGCGCCGCGATGCCGACGGCATCGAACCCGAGCGCGAGCGCTCGCTGCTTCACTCGAACCGTTGCGGCGTCCGGCGTCACAGCCCCATCGTTTCGCGACGCCAGCGCGCCAGGCGGACGACGTCCTGGACAGGGGGGACGGCGCGCTCATCGCCGTATGCGGTGAGCATCCGCCACCGCAAATACTCATCGGGCGGCAATGGCAGGAACGGCGCTCGCCGCCACCATCCGCGCGCGCGGACGCTCCACGCGAGGCGTGCGAGATCGCCAGCCAGGCGGGGATTCACGAGCGCGCGGGGCAACAGCGAGAGCACCAGTCGTGCCCAACTCGCGTGATGCGTCATGCCTTCTGTATATTCTCGCGTGATGACGTGTGCAAGCGGCCTGGCCGTCGCCCCCGGGCCAGCCCCTCCCGCTCGCCCGCGACCGGAGTGCGGGTCCCCTGTTGCGGGACCCGATCGAGCTCAATCCGTGCTCCTCGGGGCCGAGGGGACACCGAAGGCGCCGCCGAGCCCCCTTCTTCACTCACATGATCGCAGAGGACCATGAACGAGCGACTGACCGGCCTGCCGCGTTCGCAGCGAACTGAAGACGAGCGCCTCTTTGAGGCGCCCGCGCTCGAACGTGCGGCGTTCACGCACACCGACCCGTGGCGAGTCCTGCGCATCATGGGCGAGTTCGTCGAGGGATTCGACACGTTGTCGGATTTGGGCCACGCCGTGGCCATGTTCGGCTCGGCACGCACGCCGACGGACGATCCGATGTACGAGAAGGCGGTCGAGACGGCACGGCTCCTGGCGCGCGAAGGGTTTGCGGTCATCACCGGCGGCGGCCCGGGGATCATGGAAGCGGCGAATCGTGGCGCGCAGGAAGGGAACGGACTTTCCGTCGGCTGCAACATCGAGTTGCCGTTCGAGCAGGGCACCAATGCCTATGTGGAGCGGCCAATCAACTTTCACTACTTCTTCGTCCGCAAGACGATGTTCGTGAAGTATTCGATCGCTTTCATCGTCTTCCCCGGTGGGTTCGGCACCCTCGACGAGTTGTTCGAATCCCTCACGCTCATTCAGACCGGCAAGATCCGGAATTTCCCCGTCGTCCTCTTCGGCCGCGCCTACTGGGCGGGCCTCACCGACTGGCTGCGGGACCGCGTCGTCGGGGAGGGGAAGATCGACGTGCGGGACCTCGATCTGTTCCACGTCACCGATCATGCGGCGGAGGCTGCGAGCCTGATCATGCAGGCCCGCGAGCGTCGCAGCCGGGAGCTCGCGGCCCTCAACCCCTGAGACCCATGCCCTCACGCGACCAGTACCTGCGCGGACCGAAGATCGATCCGCGACCGATCACGGGCCGCGAGACGCTGGCCGATCTCGTGGACAACACCTTCCTCGCCTACAACGCGGGGCGCTTGGCCGAAGGCTGCCGCCTGTTCACCAAGCGGATGCTCGCGGATCAGGCGACGGTCGGCATGAGCCTCACCGGCGCGATGACGCCAGCGGGTTTGGGGATGTCCACGATCGTCCCGCTGATCGAAGCGGGGTTCATCGACTGGATCGTCTCCACGGGTGCCAACCTGTATCACGATGCCCACTTTGCGCTCGGGCTCTCGCTCCATCGCGGGACTCCGTTCATCGACGATGTGCAGCTGCACGAAGAACGGGTCGTCCGGATCTACGACATTTTCTTCGATTTCGATGTCCTGCTGTCCACCGACTACTTCATCCGACAAGTGTCGGAGCGATCCGAATTTCAGCGGCCGATGAGCACGGCCGAGTACCACTACTTGCTGGGCGGATACCTGGCGGAACGGGAGGCGGCGCTCGGGCTCGCGCGGAAGTCGGTGCTGTCGGTGGCGCACGCCTGCGGCGTGCCCATCTACACGTCGTCGCCCGGCGACTCGTCGATCGGCATGAACGTCGCCGAGCAGGCGTTGACCGGCAGCAGGTTGCGTTTCGACGTCAGCGCCGACGTCAATGAAACCGCAGCGCTGGTGTTCCACGCCAAGGTCAACGACGGCCAGAGCGGCGTCTTGATCATCGGCGGGGGGAGCCCGAAGAACTTCGTACTCCAGACGGAACCCCAAATCCAGGAGGTCCTGGGGGTCAGCGAGAAGGGTCACGACTACTACCTCCAGATCACCGATGCCCGCCCCGACACCGGCGGGCTGTCCGGCGCCACGCCGTCCGAGGCGGTCAGTTGGGGCAAGGTCGACCCCGATCAACTGCCCAGCGCCGTCGTCTGCTACCTCGATAGCACGGTCGCCTTTCCCATTCTGGCGGCCTACGCGCTGGCGCAGCGCTCGCCCCGTCCCCTGAAGCGACTCTACGATCGGCGCGAGCAGATGCTGCGTGAGCTGGGTGCGGCCTACCAGACGGCCAAGGGCAAGCGCGATGCGCGCGCGGAGGCGGCGACTGCCCGACAGGGCGGCTGACACAGCAGCCGAGGAATCGGCGCCAGGCTCCCGGGCGTATGCCGCCTACGCCCTGGGTTTGCTCACGCTGATCAACATCCTCAACTACACCGACCGGAACGTCGTCTTTGCGCTCTTCGAGCCGATCAAGGGCGAGTTGGCGCTGTCCGACACCGAGCTCGGATGGATCGGCTCTGCGTACATCATTGTGCTCTCCCTGATGGCCCTGCCGCTCGGCGTGATCGGTGACCTCCGCTCGCGCCGCGGTGTGATCACCTTCGGCGTCGCGCTGTGGAGCATGGCCACGGCTCTCGGCGGCGTCGTCACGCGCTTCTGGC
>JAOTVO010000315.1 GCA_029863355.1 Candidatus Krumholzibacteriia bacterium | reverse complement strand
CACGCGATCGTAGTCCACCGCGAAGTCAGCGTTGAGCGGCACCTCGGCGAAGTCGATGCCCGCGTAGGGAACGAAGTTCTCGAGCGCGCAGCTCCACGTCGGCGAGAAACCCGCGCCCCGCGCGAATAGCTTGAACGAGAGTTCCAGGCCCTCCTGTCCGCCGTAGGTGGCGACCACGTGCTCGCGCTCGACGTCGGTGACGCCGTGGTCGCGGCGCAGTTTGCCGATCACGGCGTCCTTGAAGAAGTCCTCGCCCCCCGATTTCGGATACTTGGTGAGTCCCCTCGCCAGTCCCTCCTGCAGCGCGCCGACGATGTAGGAAGGAGTCGGCAAGTCGATCTCGCCGCGCTGGAAGAAGACGAACCGCTTGCCCGCTCGCTCGAACTCCGCGGCGCGCCCGCGCGCCTCCTCGCTGATGGAGACGATAGGCGACATGCGGATGTTCTCGAGCGTTGAGTTGAATGAGCGGCGGTTCATAGTGGTGTGCAACGCCGGCTGGGGCGTGCGGGCACACGATACCATCCGACGCCGGATGCGGCAAGCGCAGCCGGCGGGGGATAGGGCAAGCCGTCGCACAGCCGCGCAACCTCAACGCCCAGGGCAATTTCCCCGTCCGTCCCTTGATTTTGCGCCGGAACGGGTTACAATACACTCACCACATACTTCTGGAATGCCCTTCCCTTGTGTTGCGCGGCTCACGCCACTGCCCGGGATGTTGTTTCTCCCCGCAGCAACCCGATCGCAGGCAACACGGGGAAGGCTTCTTTTTGGCCCGGCCGCGGGCTGGACCGCTCTCACCGGGGTTGCTATACTCCGGGCGCCCTCCACAGACCGCAACGCATGGAATCGTCGGCACGTATACGGTGGCGCCGGAGCGTCGGCGCGGCGTGCGTGCTCGCCAGCCTCTGGCCCGGCGAGGCCGCGGCCCAGACGGACGTGTCCTTGCGGCTGCGCGCAATGAGCGTCTATCTGGCCGGCCTGGCCGACGACCCGCTCACCGACGCATTCCTCAACCCGGCACGCGTGGAGGCCACGGCCTCTCGCACCGCGCTCCACGTCGCCGTCATGCCCAACCGGACCGCGCAGTGGTCCTATCCCGGGATGTCCTACTGGGATCTCACGAGCGTGCCCCGGGAGTCGTCGAGTGGGATGCCGCGGCTGGCGACCTACACGCCGTACACCTTCGGGCTCTTCGGCCCCGTGGGCGGCGCCCACGCCACGGCCACGTTCGAGGCCGGCGTCGACGACGACGACGCTCTGCGCCAGGATTGGACGCTCGACGTCAACGAAACCAGAATCAGAACGTACGAGAGCATCCGCGGCGAGAGCAGCGACCGGCTTCACCTGCTCGCCGACGTCGCCGCGGCTTGGGACGGCGGCAGCGGGATCCGGCTGACAGTGGGGCGGGATCGCGAGCGCCCCGGCGTCGTCGAAACGGGCACCAACACCACCATCTGGACCGCGGCTGGGGGAGAAGCGGAGGAGCGCTACAACTTTCGGCGCGAGATAACCGAGCACGACGCGCTCGACCTGGACCTCTCCGGCGGCTTCTTCCGCGGTGAGGAACGCGGCCTGGCGCAAGGGGTCGTGGGCCTGGCCTTCGTGCGGCGCACGAGCGAGCGCTCGCTCTTGGACACCGCGATCGACGACGAGGACACGGACGGTAACGGGATCGGCCCGAGCGGCGGCACGCCGCTCTACGCGGTGTCGCGTCTGGAGCACACGACGGCGCGCGACTACGCCGGCGGGCGGGCCCTGGGGCGCGTGCTGGGGCACCTGAGCGAGAGGGTGCGCTACCGCTTGGAGGCGTCGGCCGAGTACACCGCCGGCGACGGCAACGCCCGGCACACGAGCGTCGAGAGCGAGACCCGCACCGCCGTGACGCGCATCTCGACTGCGACGACCTACGCTTACGACGGGCGCGAGAAGCGCTACGACGCCGTTGCCTCGCTCGGAATCGCGGAACAGGTGCTTCCCGAGCTGCTCGCCGCGGCGGGCGTCTACGCCGCGTGGCGTCGCGTAGACTTCGCGGAAGACGGTGTGGGCGAGATCGCCTACGCGAGCGACGTGAACGGGATCGTGGTGGAAGAGACCGCTCCCTATTTCCAACGCTCGCTGCTCCTGGAGGACGTGTTCCGCCTGGTTGCGCCGGTGGCGGCCGAGTGGAGACCCATCGCCCAGCTGGCAATTCGGGTGGGGGTGGAAGTCACGGCGGAGCGTCTGGAGCACGAGGCGACGGTGTGGCAGCGGGTCGACGCGCGGTCGCTGGCCCCGTCCCAGGCCGAGGCTCGCGATGCCCGCAACGACATCGACACCGCCGTGTTCGCGCGGTACAACTTCGGCCTCGGCGTCACGCTCGGCGAGCGATTCTTCCTGGACCTGGGCCGCTTCCAACGGGACACCGTGGACCTGGCCGCCTACACGCAGGTCTCCGTGCTGGTCCGTTTCTAACTTTGACAAACGCTCGATCTCCTGTATATTCAATCAGTTAACTGGCGCCCCAGACGGGCGTTCATCATCACACACATGGAGGAGGATCGAAATGGCGGATGACACACACAAGGTGGTCATACTGGGTTCGGGCCCGGCGGGGCTGACCGCCGCGATCTATGCGGCGCGCGCCGATCTGGCCCCGCTGGTCGTCGAAGGGACGGAGCCCGGCGGGCAGTTGATGATCACGACCGAGGTCGAGAACTACCCCGGCTTCGAGCACGGCGTCACCGGACCCGAGCTGATGGAAGTGATGCACAAGCAGGCGGCGCGCTTCGGGACCACCTTCGACCACGCGACGGTGGACCGCGTCGAGCTCGACGGCGAGGTGAAGACGCTGCACGCCGGCGACAAGCGCTACCGTTGCCACACGCTCATCATCAGCACGGGGGCGTCGGCGCGCTGGCTGGACATCGAGAGCGAGAAGCGCCTGCAGGGCCGCGGGATCTCCGCCTGCGCGACCTGCGACGGGTTCTTCTTCCGCGACCAGGTCATCGCCGTGGTGGGGGGCGGCGACACGGCGATGGAGGAGGCGACGTTCCTCACCAAGTTCGGCTCCAAGGTCTACGTCATCCACCGGCGCGACCAGCTGCGCGCGTCGAAGGCCATGCAGGAACGCGCCCGCAAGAACGAGAAGATCGCGTTCGTGTGGGACTCGGTGGTCGAAGAGGTGCTGGGAGAAGAGAAGGTGTCGGGCGTGCGGCTGAGGAACGTCAAGACGGGCGCGGAGACGACGCTCGATTGCGGCG